>JBIJAE010000082.1:0-6739 GCA_044345895.1 Chitinophagaceae bacterium | reverse complement strand
CTCATCCATCCACCAGTATTGTCTTTCATCTGAGTTGATGATCATGGGGAAGAAATTGTGTCCAACCTCATGAATGATCACCCCGATTGCTCCATACTTGGTGGCCTCACTGTAAGTACCATCTTTTTCAGCCCTTCCATAGTTCATGGCAATCATGGGGTATTCCATTCCGATAGAAGCTTCAACTGAAATCGCCACAGGATAAGGATAGGCGATGGTGAATTTTGAATAGGTCTTGATGGTATGGTATACGGCCTTGGTTGAATATTTTTTATAGATTGGATAGGCTTCTTTTCCATAGTAGCTCATGCACATCACTTTCTTTCCTTCAACATCTGCGGCCATGGCATCCCATACAAGGCGGCGGGATGTGTTGAAAGCAAAGTCGCGCACATTGATCGCTTCATAACTCCAGGTTTTCTTGCCCTTGGATTTGTCTTTTGCATTTTCGATGGCTTCTGCCAGCGTTACCACTTCGATTGGCTCAGTTGCTGTTTGGGCCTGCTGCCAACGTGCCATCTGAGTAGGTGTCAAGACTGTAGCAAGGTTCTTACACTCCCCAGTGGCGGCAACAATATGGTCTTCGGGCACGGTGATGTTCACCTTATAATTACCGAAAGTGAGTGCAAACTCCGCTCCACCACTGAATTGCATGTTCTGCCAACCCTGAAAATCGCTGTAAACAGCCAGGCGAGGGAACCACTGTGCGATGGAATAAAGGTTGTTGTCATCTTCAGCGAAATACTCATACCCTCCCCTTCCATAACGGGTAAGCTTATCAGGAATTTTATAATTCCAATTGCATTTGAAAACAAATTTCTGACCAGGCTTCAGGGGAATGGGCATTTCAACCCTCATCATGGTTTGGTTAACGGTATAGGTCAGGGGCCGCCCAGTGGCATCTGTCAGTGCAGTGATGTTCACCCCATAACCACTCAGGTATTCTTTGGGATTCATTTGCAGCAACTGCTGATGGGTAAGCCTTGAGCCCATACTTGAGGGCTTGTCATAATTGTTGTCACTGTTGGGGTGATGAAAATTCTCGTCTACCTGCAACCAGATATAGGTCAGGATATCAGGAGAGTTGTTGAAATAGGTGACGGTTTCAGTACCGGTTAACACATTGGCTTCCTCATTGATATCCACATTGATATCATAGTCAGCACGCTGCTGCCAGTACTTTGGTCCTGGGGCACCGCTGGCAGTCCTGTACTCGTTAGGATCCTGCAACAAATAATCGAGTTGTTCAAACCTGTTTCCATGGTTTGAACCTGCATTGCGCAAAGGTTGCGCTTGGGCTGAGACCAGGGATAAGGTCAGCAACAAAGCAATAAAAATGGATTTACTCATGATTGTGAATTTACATTTTACCAATTATCATCATTTAAAAATAATACACTGCAGATTTAGTCTGTTGGTGTCGAAATCATATGTCAGGCTTTGCAATTGAAATAGGTTTGAATCCATGCAACGGCATTTTATCACCTTAAATCAATTACAATGACGACTGTAACCAAAAGAGCAGCTTTTCATCTTTTTCTTCTGCAATATATACTTTTAATCACTGTTTTTCTGACGATAGGATGCAAAAAAACAGCGGTTGATGCAACACCAAATCGGGTTCCAAAACCAGAGGGCACCCTCGTATATTCCACCGCAATCCTCGACTCGGTTTCACTGGTGAATAAAACAACCTCCTGGCACAATACAAACAAGTCATTTTCCAGCCTGTTTAACATGCAATTCTCCCTTTACAGTGGATTTGAATTGACCAAGACACAGGAATTCATTCCCTTCAATTATACCAACCAACATACCTGGAATGCCAACAAAACATACTATTGGCAAAGCCCCGGGGCCTATGTGTTTACCGATTTAACGGGAGATGGGAAGAAAGACCTCTGGGCTTTTTTCTATAGAAACCCATGGCCCACCAATGCAAAGGGGTTGAATTTGTTTACGGAGTATGAGGCTGATTCCACCAAGTACAATGTGGAATTGGGGTTGACCGAAGTGAGGAAAATTGTATTGTCGGACCTTGACAATGACGGAAGCAAGGAAGTCGTACTCTTTTCAACTGGTTTTGACGGCGACCCCTTTCCCGGAGATTCCATCAGCATCTTCTATCCCAAAGAAAAAACGTACCAATATCTATGCTTAGACCTGGGCTACTTTCAGGGTGGTGCCACCGGCGATATCAATGGAGATGGGCTGATTGATATCATCGCTTACTCAGGGGGAAGCAAGTCTGTTCCCATCCATCCTACCGCATACATCAACCTGGGAAACAGAAAATTCAAATTGAGCAACCAGATTTTCAAGGGATTTACCATCACAAATGATGACAACTACTATGCCGTTGAGCTCTTTGACATGAACAATGATGGGTTGCTCGATCTCTTGCTGGGTGGCAGGGAAAAACTCAGGTTGATCCTAAATAACGCTGGCACATTCAACAGGGCTTCCGCCATCAATATCCCCATAGAACCCGGCTTGGGCTTGATGGACCTTGCATTTATGGATTTTGATGGAGATGGAAAAACAGACATCCTCGCGATGAACAACAAAGACGCATATCAGGGTTATGCGCTAAGGCTCTATTTAAACAGGGGCAAATCTTTCGTGAACGCTACTAAGGATTATTTCAACAACAGTGAAGAAAAAGGATTGAACACCTGGATAAAATGGGTTCGCCTTTTTGACCAGGACAATGATGGTGACGTTGATATTGTTGCCGACGGGCTTTATGGTGCATTGTTTGACAACAGAAACAAAATTCACTGGCAGAACAACAGCGGCTATTTTACAATGGTAAAGCAATAACCGGCCTTTTGCTAAAAAGGAAACCTTTCTATGGCCAACTTCAATGCAAACAACAACACTGCCGATGAAACAATACGGACACATTGCACCTGGGCCTTTGGATGTATTTTTGATGACACCCAAATGGTCAGAAGTACCAGGCAGACTACAACAATTTGTCCAATCTCAAGACCAAGATTGAAACTAAAAAGTCCCCAGACCAATTGCTGATTGGCAGACAGGATCATGCGGATATAATTGGCATAACCAAGACCATGTATCAGTCCAAATCCCAGGGCAATGCCATATTGGATGGCATGACTGGTAACCTGTTGCTTTTGAAAGAGTAAATTCATCATTGCAGTGACCAAAATTGTGCAGGGAATCAAAAATTCAACCCAGTCAATATCCAAACTGATAAGTTCAAGAACACTCAAGAATAAGGTGATGGCATGTCCGATGGTAAATGCTGTAATCAGGATCAGGACCTTCTTCCAGTCTGCAAAACTGTAGATGATGGCCAAAACGGCTATAAAAAAAAGGTGGTCTGTAGCAGCCAAGCTCATGATGTGGAACCAGCCAATCTTGAAATAAAATATAAAATCCTTCATGTGTTGAAAGGTCTGAAATTAATCAGACTTTTGTAGTCCATGAAAAGATTGGCCTATTATTTCTGCATGTTGTTAATTCCTTTGTTGATGGGAAGCTCTCACCCCTTTTTTGTATCCATCACTGAACTGGAATACAGCAGTAAAACAAAAGAGCTGGGCATTGCCACCAAATTTTTCCCGGATGACCTCGAAGAGGCTTTGAGAAAATTTTCCGGAAAAAAATATGATATAGTTTCCGGAGAGAAAAAATCTACCGGAGATGCCATCAACAGCTATTACAACAAGCATGTGCAGGTGCTCATCAATGGAAAGCCAAGGTCCCTCAGTTTTCTTGGCTACGAAATTGAAAAAGAAGTGGTCTGGGTTTATTACAATGCCACAAAGGTTACAGGTGTAAAATCCATTGAAATCATCTCTTCCCTGATGTATGACTACAAGGCAGAACAGACCAATATCATTCACCTCAAAATGGATGAGAAAAGACAAAGCTTCAAACTCAATGCCCCTGATCAGTCTGCAAAGCTGTCAAGATAGGAATATTCGATAAAGGTCAAATTCCAAAGCCCATCATTTCGCATTGGCCACAGCAATGGCCCTGATGGTTTCAGCAGCAAATGCTGAAAACGCTTCCTGGGTTTGGGCATCCCCTCCCAGCATGGCTGGCGCGCCCTTGTCACCGCCTTCCCTGATGCTTTGTACCAATGGTATTTGTCCCAGGAAATTCATGTCCAGTTGATCGGCCAGGTTCTTGCCTCCATCCTTTCCAAAAATATAATATTTGCTTTCAGGAAGTTCTGCAGGGGTGAACCAGGCCATGTTTTCCACCAGCCCTATGATAGGAACTCTTGTTTGTGCTTGCGAGAACATTGAAATGGCTTTCTTGGCATCTGAGAGCGCTACTTCCTGCGGTGTGGTAACCACCACAGCCCCTGTAACAGGAATGGTCTGTACCAGTGTGAGGTGAATGTCTCCAGTGCCGGGCGGCATGTCGATGACCAGGTAGTCCAGTTCTCCCCAATGCACATCAGTGACAAACTGGCGAATAGCGCTGCTGGCCATCGGCCCACGCCAAACCACTGCACTTTTTTCGTCTACCAGCAAACCGATGCTGATCAGCTTGATGCCATGCTGCTCAAGCGGAACTATTTTGTCTTTGCCTTCAATATTTTCCATCAATGGCCTTTGTCCACGCACACCGAACATGATGGGAACACTTGGCCCATAAATATCTGCATCCATCAGGCCTACCTTGGCGCCCTGTTGCGATAAAGCAAGGGCAAGGTTCGCAGCAACTGTAGACTTGCCTACACCACCCTTTCCGCTCACCACAGCGATGATATTTTTTACTCCGGGCAATACAGAAGTGAGGTCAACCCTTATGGAGCTTGTATTGGCCGTAAAATTAACGATAACCTCGAGTCCTTCGTCTACATGGTCGTGAATGGCCTTTTCGCAATCCCGCCTGATCAGCTCCTTCATCGGACAGGCAGGGGTTGTCAATACCACGGTAAACCCAACCGAGTTTTCACCAATTACAATATCCCTTACCATGTTCAGTGTAACCAGGTCTTTTTTGAGGTCCGGTTCCTGAACATTGCTCAATGCCTTCAATATCTCTTCTGTGCCCATAAATATAAATTGTTAAAATAAACAGGAACTGCAAAAATAACCAATCATATGCTACTTTGTTTATGGAAAAGATGCACTTAATTTGTGAAAGAATGAATTCGATGAAAAAACTACTCAGGCAATCCCTTTTGATCATGGTTTTTATGCCATTTGCGGCAAAAGCTCAGTTTGAAACTTTCAGGGATTCTGTGGTTCAGCTTTATGGAGTAGTAATGACAGCAGACAGTCTAAGAGGCCTTCCTGCAGTGAGCATACTGGTGAAAGGCACAGGAAGGGGAACGCTTACCAATGGTCAGGGCGTTTTCTCGATTGTGGTTTTGAAGGGTGATGAAATTGAGTTCAGTTGCATTGGATTCAAAAATAAGATCACAAAGATTCCCACCAACCTGGAGGGCAATCAATACAGCATCAGCCAATTGATGGTCAATGATACTTCCTTTCTTCCTGCAGCCATCATCAAACCCAGGCCCTCAAGAGAACAGTTTGAAAGGGATTTTGTCAATACAGACGTACCAGACGACAACATTGAGATTGCCCGTAGAAATACAGACATGGCCACAAGAAGAATGCTCATGCGAACCCTCCCCAATGACGGGAAGGAGTCTGTGAACATGAACCTTGCCAGGAGTGCACAAAAATATTATTATACTGGCCAGGCACCGCCTATGAACATCTTTAACCCCTTCGCCTGGGGAGAATTCATCCGCTCCTGGAAAAGGGGTGACTACAAGAAGAAATAGTGCTGATGAACACCCCAATACGCCAAGCGGTTGCTGTTTTCTGTGGCTCCAAACATGGGTCTAATCCAATTTATTCTTTAGATGCTGCAGCGTTGGCCAGAGAGTTGGCCGTTGCTGGGCTTGACATTGTATATGGTGGCTCCAAAAAAGGCATCATGGGAGACCTTGCCAACAGTGCACTTGCCAATGGCGCCAGCGTTACAGGTGTAATCCCGGCAATGTTGCTGGCCTGGGAACATGAGCATGAAAGCCTCAGCAGACTGATCATCACCAAAGACATGCATGAAAGAAAAAGAACCATGTATGAGATGGGCGTTGCAGGAATTGTTCTACCAGGAGGGTTTGGAACCCTGGATGAGCTGTTTGAGATGCTGACCTGGAACCAGCTGAGTATTCATGATAAGAAAATATACATCCTCAACTCTGGAGGTTTTTATGACCATCTGATCAAACACATGGAACTGCTGGCCTCCAATGGTTTTCTTTATGACCCGCTCTGGAACAGGATCAATACATTTGACAACCCTACTGCATTGGTTGCGGCCCTATCCGAGGACTTGAAGTTTAAAAACCCGTTGTAAAAGTAGGGCACATGCTCTGCCTTCCACCACCATACATGGTGGAATAGATCCCATCATATTGCATGTACATCTCAGAGGCACCCCTGCTGTTGTTGAAGTACTTCAAGGGTGAGTTAGATACATCGTAGCTAAACATAAACCTGAAACTTTTCCATTGGTACCCGATCATTGGAATATAAGCGTCGCCGGGGCGAAAAAACATGGCTCCGATGAGCTGCTGATCTCCGGCACCAACAATGTTATAATTCAGTTGAAGCCCACCGACAAATTCTGAAGCACTCGCCTGTTGGCTGTAATATATGCTGGGTGTGAGGATAACCCGGTTATTTAATTTTACCACTGCATCTGCAAAAAAAATGGACCTGGGCGAAATGGT
>JBIJAE010000291.1:0-2607 GCA_044345895.1 Chitinophagaceae bacterium | reverse complement strand
TTTCAATCATCTTGATCAGCAGCCCTGCAGCTTCTTTTCCCATGTCAAATGCTGGCTGGGAAAGGGTTGAGAGCGATGGGTTCAACAAGGCAGCAGTGCGGAGATTGGTCATTCCAATCACCTTTACATCCTTGGGAATAGAGAGTTTCAGGTCTTTGCACACCTGGTAGCTGGTAATGGCATATTTTTCGATGGAAGCAAAAATGCCATCAGGTCGCTTCTTTTGAGAAAATATTTTGCGGAGGATGGAATAATTGTGTTCCATGTCGTCTGTACAATGGATGATCCAGGGCGTCCTGATAGCCCCTTCTTCGCTCCATTGAGGTGAACATTGGCTCAGTAGTGGTTACCAATGCCGGCCTTTTACTGCCTGCCTTGATGAGCTTGGCCGTAGCATCAAAAGAACTTTCATAATTGTTGGTGATAACCTTCGGAAATTGCAACAAATCAGGCACCCTGTCAAAAAAAACAAGGGGCAGTTTGGTGGCTTCATAAAATTCCTGAAAATGAGCGTACCCTTCCCTGCCGGTACAAACTGAAATAATCAGTCCGGAGATAAGCCCAGACTCAAGGTGTTCCAACACCGCTTTTTCCCGCTCCAGGTTTTCATGGGTGAGGTAAATGAAGGTGTCGTAATGCTTCGACATGGTAACACTTTCAATTCCATCAACCGCCAAGGCAAAGAAATTATTGACAATGTCAGGGATGATGACAGCAATTTGTTTCCCCTTCTTTTTTCGGAGATTGCTGGCAAAAGGGTTGGGTTTGTACTTGTATTTTTTGGCCAGTTCAAGCACCCTTTTTTTGGTGGACGCACTGATTTCATGGCTGTCGCCAAGTGCTTTAGAAACGGTAGACACTGATAATCCCAGCTCTTTTGCAAGCTGGATCATGCTTATTCCATTCATGTTAACCCAATTTCCATCCTTCCCTGAAGTTTGGCGTCAAAAGGGCGTTGGCCTCTTTATCGTTTTTGAATTTTTCTTTGGCGGGATTCCATTCAAGCGGACGGCGCAAGGCATATGCGATATTGGCTACATTGCAAACAGAACTGGTCCTGTGACCAATCTCAACATCACAAACAGGCTTTTTCCCAGTTTTGATGCAGTCAAGCCAATCAAGGTAATGATCATTTGACTCATATAGCCTGGTTTCATTGGGTTGAATGGTAGCAGAAACAATATTGGCAGGATCGCTGTCAAGAATAGACCTGCTTACATCCAAACGGCCTTTCTCTCCGATGAAGCGGACGGTATTGCTCCGGCCAAAATCTTCATGCTTCATGACAATTCCATTTTCGTACACCATCTGCAGGCCACGTTTGGCAGTCCCTTCAGAAGGAAGAAACTTAACAGGGCCGCTATCGTCCATTCCCAAAGCCCACTGGGCAATGTCAAACATGTGAGCACCCCAGTCAGAAACCATCCCACCACCGTATTCCTTGTAATCCCTCCATTTGGGGAAGATGTCCTCTTCGACAGGGGGAGCAAGTACAGGACTGAATTCACGGTATTGGGCAGGCCCAATCCACTGATCCCAATTCAAGCCAGCCCTCAAAGGCTTTGCCGGAAGATCACAAGTCAGGGGTGGGTCGCCTACAGAAACCAGTATCTCACTGATCTTTCCCAAATATCCATTTCTGACAAGTTCAGCGGCGTGCCTGAAATTTTTCCAGGAGCGTTGCATGCTGCCGGTCTGGAAAACAATTTTGTTTTTTCTTGCAGCATCAACCATGGCCCTTCCCTCTTCAACGCTGTGTGCAAGGGGCTTTTCGCAGTAGACATGTTTGCCTGCATTGGAAGCTTGTATGGCTTGAACAGCATGCCAGTGGTCTGGGGTTGAAATCACCACTGCATCGATGTCTTTGCGGACAAGGATTTCCTTGTAGTCTTCGTAGGCCGTGAATCCCTTGTAATCGCGTCCTTTGCCATCTTTTCTGGCTGTTGCATAATGTTTTTCCAAAAGGGATTGAAAATAATTGAGCTTGAGTGAATCAACGTCAGCACCCGCAACAATGTTGGCCTTTTCCCTGAAACTATTCTGAAGGCCACGAGATTGCTTGCCTGTTCCGATAAACCCAAGATTGATCATGTCACTGGGGGCTGTAAAACCGGGGCCTCCCATCACAAATCTTGGTACAATAGAAAATGCCAATGCGGCACCAGTGGTTTGTTTGAGGAATTTTCTGCGTTGATTCATGCTCATAATGATATGTTTTTTCTTTTGGGCCACTGGCCCGGCTTTGTAGAATTGCAAATACACGGTAATGCTGCTTCAAGATATGGAAAATAACAGGACCACAGGACCAAAAACTTCTTTTTTCCTATAACGTTTTCGTAAAAGCAATGGTCCAACACGTATGATTTTTATGTAATTTACCGTCTATTAAACGATCAACGAAAAAGCCCCACATGAAGTTCATTTTATTACTCCCTGCACTTATCCTGTTTTCGGCATTTCAACTGCAAGCACAAAGCAAAAAAAACAACAAAAACGTTTCCGTGCTGGTCTATACCAAAAATGGGAAAGGTTTTGTCCATGACAACATCCCCTCAGCTGTAGAAGCCCTGAAAGGAATTGCCAAAGAGGAGAACTGGAAAATTACCG
>JBIJAE010000288.1:0-2620 GCA_044345895.1 Chitinophagaceae bacterium | reverse complement strand
CTCAACCTCTCTCAACCTCCCCAGCCTTCGGCTGGCAAGCTCAACCCTTCAACCTCTTCAACCTCCTCAACCCCTTCAACCCCTTCAACCCCTTCAACCTCTTCAACCTCCTCAACCTCCTCAACCCCTTCAACCTCCTCAACCATCCTCTTCCTCGGCACCAAACCCAACAAAAATCTCGAAAACTCCATCGCCGCCTTGTTCGGCCTGGATGTTCACCTGCGCATTATAGGAGAGTTAACCAGAAAACAAAAAGAGATGTTGGTAAAGTTCAACATCAACTATACTTCAGACTTCAGCATCTCTCCTGAGCAGCTGGCATCGGAATACACCAATGCAGACCTCATTCTTTTTCCTTCCACCTATGAAGGCTTTGGACTACCCGTCATTGAAGGATTTCAAGCGGGTAGGCCAGTGATTACCAGCAATATTTCTCCCATGAAAGAAGTGGCTGGAGATGCGGCATTGCTCGCAGAGCCAACCTCCATTGCCTCCATCCGGGAGCAGGTGATTAAATTACTGACAGATCAGTCGCTGAAAACGCAGTTGGTAGCCGATGGAAAAGAAAAAGTTAAGCAGTACCAGCCTGGTTTTATTGCCGAGACATACCAAAAATTATGGGGTAGCTTCTGACAAGCGTGCGCATGTATTTTGAACATTTTATCGAAAATTTACCTTGTAAATTGAAATATTATATTTAAATTTACAAGGATGATCAATAGGGTAGTCAAATCAGAAATTATTGAATTGCTGCAGCAATTCCCTGCTGTGGCCATTCTGGGCCCTAGGCAGGTTGGTAAAACGACACTGGCCAAAGACATCGCAAAAGACCTGGGCGGGAATGCCATTTATTTGGATCTTGAGGCCAAATCTAATCAGGCCAAGCTTTCCGACCCCGAGGCTTATTGTGATTTGCATGTTGGAAAGCTCATCATTCTTGATGAGATTCATAGGATGCCCGAAATATTTTCTTCACTCAGGGGCATCATTGATGAACGACGTGCCCTGGGAAATCGTTTTGGTCAGTTTCTTATTCTGGGATCCGCTTCACTCGATTTGATCAGGCAATCTTCAGAAAGCCTGGCTGGCAGGATCGCCTACAAACAACTTTCCGGTCTTTTGGTTTCTGAGTTGAGAAGCCCAGCAACTGAGCTGAATTCACTTTGGCTCCGGGGAGGGTTTCCTGATAGCTTTACCTCAAAAACCAATGAATCAAGTTTTGTTTGGAGGCAGCAATTCATTGGCACCTATCTGGAAAGGGATGTTCCTCAGTTTGGGCCAAGAATTTCTGCAGTGCTGCTGAATCGTTTGTGGACGATGCTGGCCCATAACCAAGGCGGTATGTTGAATACAGCAACCATCTCTGTTGGGTTGGGTATTTCAAATCCAACGGCAAGAAAATACATAGACTTACTTGAGGATTTGCTTTTACTCAGAACCGTGATGCCATGGTCCGGTAACATTGGTAAGCGGCTTGTAAAATCACCCAGGGTCTATATCAGGGATTCCGGTCTGGCACATGCTTTATTGGGTATAGTTAGCATGGATGACCTCTTGGGACATCCAGTTGTAGGGGCCAGTTGGGAAGGTTTTGTAATAGAAAACTTATTGTCCGTACTGCCCATTCATGCGAAGCCCTATTTCTATAGAACTGCTGCTGGGGCTGAGATTGACCTGATCATTGAAAAGGGAAATCAAAGAATTGCAATTGAGATCAAAAGATCCCATAGTCCTTCCATTTCAAAAGGCTTCCACATTGGTTGCTTAGACCTGAACGCAACGCAACAATATATCGTCTATCCTGGTGAAGAAAGTTTCTACATCGGAAATGGTATCAAGGCAATTGGTATAGTTGATCTCATGAAACAAATTCAAGAAAATTAGAGTTGTATCTTTATAACAATATCATCCATCTACACTCATTTTTTCAACCTTAGCCCATCATGTGCGGCATAACAGGCATTCTGCATTTCAACAAGCTTCCTGACGCACCACAACGTGTCAGGGCAATGACCAATGCCATTGCGCACCGTGGGCCGGATGCAGAGGGTTTTTATGATGAACCTGCCATTGCGCTGGGCCACCGGAGGCTTTCCATCATCGACCTCAGTGGAGCGGCCAACCAGCCTTTCTTTGACCAATCGGGCAATTATGTGATGGTCTTCAACGGCGAGATTTACAATTACCTTGAACTGAAGCAACAACTGTCTGATTATCCCTTCACCACTACAAGCGATACGGAAGTGTTGATGGCGGCTTTTTGCAAATGGGGGATCGATTGTGTGAAATCATTGGAAGGGATGTTTGCTTTTGCCATTTGGGACAAGCGCAACGAAACACTCTGGTTGGCCAGGGACAGAATGGGCGTTAAGCCACTCTATTTTTTCAGGAATGAAAATGCATTTGTATTCTCCTCAGAAAAACGTTCCCTCTTGGCATCTTCATTGATCAACCCCTCCATTGATCAGCAATCCCTGTTCGAATTTCTTTCACTGCAATCGACTGGCTATCCCAATGCCATCATTAAAAATATTCACCAGCTTCAGGCGGGTTGCTTCATGAAGCTTACAGAAAAGGGTTCAGATACCATTCGGTATTGGAGCATCACAGAGAATAAAAC
>JBIJAE010000287.1:0-2650 GCA_044345895.1 Chitinophagaceae bacterium | reverse complement strand
AAAGGTGTTTCTGCTGAATTCTTTGCCTATATTGGATTTGATGCCATTTCCACCACTGCTGAGGAATGCGCCAACCCACAAAGGGATCTACCCAAAGGAATGATTTATTCCCTGATCATTTGTACAGTGATTTATATCGTGACGGCACTGGTCATCACAGGATTGGTCAACTACTCCGAATTTGCCAATGTAGCTGATCCACTTGCTTTTGTTTTTGAACGAATCAACATGCAGAAATTCGGTTTCTTCATTTCAGTCAGTGCAGTGATTGCCGCCACCAGCGTATTGTTGATTTTTCAGATAGGTCAACCCCGGATTTGGATGGCAATGAGCAGGGACGGACTGCTGCCTAAATCATTCGGCAAGGTCAACAAGAAATACCAGACACCCGGATTTTCTACTGTTGTAGCAGGTGTATTGGTGGCTGGTCTGGTACTGGTTATCGATGATAAACTGATGACTGACCTGACAAGTATTGGTACTTTGTTTGCCTTCGTATTGGTAAGCGGTGGTGTACTGTTACTGCCCAGGATTGAGAAGCAAAAAGGAAAATTCTCCATTCCTTATATCAATGCCCAATATATTTTTCCATTGATCTATGTCCTTACTTTTTACCTGTTTCGGGAAAGAACAATTCAGGCAGTTGTGAAGATTGGTACTGAAGGCTACCAGGAAGTATTGTTTATCATTTTTATGTTGTTGGCCGCTATCCTTGCTGTATTGTCTTTTGTCAAGAAATACTCTCTTGTTCCTGTGTTGGGTGTGGCTTGTTGCATGTACCTGATGGTAGAGATTCCTGCCAAAAGCTGGCTGGTATTTTTTGGTTGGATGGCCTTTGGGCTGTCCATTTATCTGCTTTATGGCAAGAACAACAGTAGGTTGAACAAATAGCGAGATAGACTACCTTTGATCCATGAAGTTTCAGGAGGGAGATAAAATCATGGTCCTAGCTACTGGTGAGCGGGGATCGGTTGTGGAGTGGATTGACAAGAAAATGCTCCTGATTGAGGTGGCTGGTGTTAGCTTTCCTGTATATGCCGACCAAATCGACTTCCCCTATTTTCAAGACTTTACCACCCCAAAGGAATTCAAGAAAAAGTCTTCGTCTGCCAATGCCGAGCAACCCAGAAAAGAGAAAAATGTTCAGCGTTTCATTGAAAGGGATGGCCTTTGGCTTTCTTTCTACCCAGTTCTTGATAAGGATGTCTTTGACGATGACATTATTTCCTATTACCGCATTTATGTATTGAACCATACCGATGATGACCTGGTTTTTGAACTATCCATTTATTATGGAAGCAAAAAAGAGCTTGACCTTCGCAACAGCATAAGGGCCCTGGATGAAATGTATTTGTTCGATCTTCCATTCGAGAACCTGAATGATCAGCCCAGGATGGATTTTGATTTTTCTCTTGCAACTGCTGATAAGAAAAGGGTAGGGCATTTTGAGGTTCAGTTCAAGCCAAAACCCAAGCAAATCTTCAAATTATCTGAGGATGTCCTTAAAGCACAAAAGGCTTCATTTAACATCAACCTTTTTGAAACCTATCCCATCAAAGAGGCCGAGCAAGATCGTTTTGACATCAACAGGCTCTCAGCCGCGGGATTCAAGGTTTATCCTGCAGACAAAATAAAAGCCAATCTTCCCCCGAGAAGAACGTTGATTGATTTACACGCAGATAAATTGTCTGACCAGCATGATCGGTTATCGCCAGTCCAGATTCTGGACATGCAGCTCAAAGCATTTGAAAAATTCTATGAAGAAGCCCTTGCACACAAATTGCCAGAAATAACGGTTATCCACGGCATTGGAACAGGAAAGTTGAAGGATGAAATCCACGAACTGCTTCGCCACAAAAAAGATGTTAAATCCTTCGTGAACAGGCTCCATCATCTCTATGGTTATGGTGCAACAGAAATTTATATCCTACCTTAGTACCGCCGCAATATGCTATCGCGTTGAGCAATCAACGAGGAAAGTCCGGACAACAAAGAGCATCGCACCGGTGAACAGCCGGGTCTTGTGAGAGCAAGAACAGACAGTGCCACAGAAAATAACCGCCCCAACTTGTTGGGGTAAGGGTGAAAACGGGAGGTAAAAGCTCCCGGCGGTATGCAGCAATGCATACCGGGGGTAAACCTTGCGTGTTGAAATGCCACATAGGTCAGGGCAACCTTCGGGTGGGGAATGACTCGTTCTCTCTCTTTGAGGCCCTGATGGGTAGGCAGCTTGATCACAAAGGGTAACTTTTGTGACAGATAAATGATAGCCTTGTACAGAATCCGGCTTATTACTTGCGGCAACTTATTAAAAATGCCTTCTCTTTTGAGAAGGCATTTTTAATAAGAATCTTTTATCAATCAAGACGATCAGTTGTTTTCTGTATGGAATGTATTGGTTATCCATAGATCAGCATCGGTAATCAAAACAGGATTGGGTATGCTGTAATTGCTGAGATAAAATTGCTTAAAGATCAGGTAGTCTGATGCTAAAAGGGCTTTGTTCAGGTTCATGTTGATATTTTCTGCATCAAATTGTGCAGCAAGGCTGATGTCGCCGTTATCAAATTTTCCCCATTCAGCGCTTATCGTATATCCCTCATAAAATTGATTATTTATTTCCTGATCAGCTGTTTTGTTTTCATTCATT
>JBIJAE010000286.1:0-2660 GCA_044345895.1 Chitinophagaceae bacterium | reverse complement strand
GTCAACATTACTTTTTCCACCCGATCGTCTTCTCGAATAAATGCGTTGAACGCAGCAACAGCTTTAGCACTCTTGCCACTGATTTTCTCTTTCAGCACTTCTCCATGAAAAAGCACATTGTCTACAATAAAAAAAGTACCGGGTTTTACTTTTTCAATCAACATGCGGTAATAGTCGAGGTATCCGGTCTTGTCTGCATCGATGAATACAAGGTCCCAGTCTTCATCCAGCACCGGCAACAATTCCATGGCATTGCCCACATGCAGTTTTATTTGATGGGCATGTTCACTCCTGTCGAAATAGGCTTGTGCGATCGCAGCATCCTCTTTTCGCAGCTCAATGGTATGTAAAACCCCATCCAAAGAAAGCCCCTTTGCCAGACAAATGGCACTGTAGCCTGTAAAGGTACCGATCTCCAAAATCCGCTTTGGTTTGATCATCTTGCTGAGCATCGAAAGCAGGTTTCCCTGAAGTGGTCCGCTGAGCATGTGAGGTTCAGCATGGTTTTCTTGAGTGAACGCATGGATCTCTTGCAGCAATGCATCTGTGGCAGAACTGTTTTGCGCTGCATAATCATTGGCCAAAGGAAGAATGAAATCCATTTCTGCAAAATTACACCCTTCGGTCCTTAGGGACAAGGAAGAACTGTTGCAGAAAAGCGAAAATTTTGGTTATCCCTTTTTGGAAATCAACAACAAGCCAAGGAAAGTGAGCAAGCCATTGATCAGGAGCATCTCAAATCCAATCTGATACCCATTGAACCAAACGGCCGCATTTTTGCCCAGGGCATAACAGGCAGCAGGGGCAATCAGGCAAACGGCGGTTACGCCATACCCGGCCCCTAGTTTTCTTTTTGTCAGGATGCCAAAGGCGAACAAGCCCAGCAATGGGCCATAGGTATAGCCTGCCAGATCCAGGATGATGCCAATGATGGATTTGTTGTCAATCCATTTGAAGAGCATGATGCAAAAAAGAAAGATGACAGCAAAGCTCAAGTGCACCACAATCCTTGTTTTTTTCTGTGACGCTTCAGAAAGACCTTCTTTTCTCCTGATGCCCAGGATGTCAATACAAAAAGAGGATGTCAATGCGGTGAGGGCACCATCGGCGCTGGGGAACAATGCAGAAATCAATGCAATGATAAAGATGATGCCAATGGCAGGAGGGAGGTGAAAAAGTGCGATGGTGGGGAACAGGTCATCGCCGATGACATTCTTTCCTTCAAACAAGAATTGTTTTCCGTCATAGGTTGCACCCTTGTCAGAGAGGTAGAGATAGAGCAGCCCACCCAAGACTAAAAAAAGCAGGTTCACCACCACCATGATGGCAGTGAAAGTGAAAATGTTTTTTTGGGAATCTTTCATGGTTCGGACACTGATGTTTTTCTGCATCATCTCCTGGTCAAGCCCGGTCATGGCGATGGCAATCACTGCACCTCCAATGATGTTTTTCAAAAAGAAAGCCTTGCTGTTGATGTCTGTTTCAAAAATTTTCGTGTAGCCTTTTTCTGTCATCATGCCCAATGCCTGGCCAAGAGAAAGGTCAAGGGTGGAAAGGATATAGACAAGGCAGATCACCAATCCGATCAACATGAAGCTTGTCTGTAAGGTGTCTGTATAAACGATGGTTTTTACGCCCCCTTTCCAGGTATAGAACAAGATCAGTGCTGCCGTAAAAATAAACGGCACGTTCATTTTGTCAAGAATGAAAATCTGCAACACATTGATGACAAGGAACAGCCTGGCAGTTGCACCAAATGTTCTGGAGATGATGAAAAACAAAGCACCGGTTTTATAACTTTCTTTTCCAAAACGCTGGTCAAGATAATGATAGATGGAAGTAAGGTTCAGTTTATAATACAAGGGAATCAGTACATAGGCAATGGCAAGGTATCCAAAAACATATCCTATGATGACCTGGAAATAGGCGAATCCATTGAATCCTGTGGGGGATAGGTTTCCTACGGTGCCGGGTACTGACACAAAGGTTACCCCAGAAAGGGAGGTGCCAATCATGCCAAATGCCACCAGCATCCAGTTTGAATTTCTGTTGCCGATGAAGAAGGACTCATTGGTAGCATTTCTTGCCGTGTACATGGCCACACCCAACAAAAGGGTAAAATACCCTAAAACGAAAGAAAAAAGCAGTAAAGAAGACATGATTTTCCGTTTAAGTCAGCAAGGTAATGCATTTTAAAATATCTACTTTTGGTGAATGTTAGAGAGGCTATTTATCCAGAACTACGCAATCATCTCACAATTGGAGATTTCATTTTCCAAGGGATTGGTGATCATTACCGGAGAAACCGGCGCCGGAAAAAGCATTTTGATGGGTGCACTGGGATTGGCGCTTGGAGACAGGGCAGACAGTACCCAGTTGAGAGGCAAGGACAAGAAAACCGTCATTGAGGCTGTTTTCAAAACAATGCGCACTGCTTCAGTTGTACAATTTTTCATTGAGGCAGATATTGAGGCTGAGGAAGAAATCATCCTTCGAAGAGAAATACAGGCTTCAGGAAAGTCAAGGGCTTTTATCAACGATACACCCGTCAGCCTTGCCCAGCTCCAGCAACTGGCAACAATCCTTGTAGACCTGCACCAGCAGTTCTATACTCTCGAGTTGGGGAACAAACATTTTCAACGTGTTTTGCTGGATGCCAG
>JBIJAE010000284.1:0-2674 GCA_044345895.1 Chitinophagaceae bacterium | reverse complement strand
ATTGGCCTGAATGCACCCATTCAATTTGGCGCAAGACTGAGCGGAAAACTGAACAAGGACTGGAGAATTGGCCTTATGAACATGCAGACAGGACAAAATCCAGCATCCAATGTACAAGCGCAGAACTACACTGTATTTGCCTTGCAACGAAGGGTCTTTGCCCGCTCGAATATTGGACTGTTGGTGGTGAACAGAGACCAGGTATTGATGGGGAAAAAAGATCCGTCTTTGATGACCAATCCATTCAACCGAAACATTGGCCTTGAATACAACCTGGCCTCAGCCAACAACCTCTGGACAGGTAAGGCTGTATTGATGAAATCATTCTCCAAGAACACCAGCAAGGAAGACTGGGCTCATGCGGCGAATATACAGTACAGCAGCAAAAAATGGTTGTTCAGCTGGCAACAGGAATATGTTGGGCAAAATTATAACGCCGAGGTGGGATACGTTCCCCGCAAGGATTTCATCAAGCTTACACCTGGAATAACAAAAACATTTTTCAGCAAAAACCAAAAAATTACCAGCCACTCTCTCAAACTGAGCAGTTACAACTATTATACAGACAGGTTGAGGCTTACAGACAACACCAGTTTCCTGGCCTATACCCTAACGCTGAGAAATCAGGCAACCTTCACACAATGGATTGCCTATGATTATGTGCAATTGCTTCAACCATTTGACCCGACGAACTTCAATAAGGATACGCTTGCCAGGGGAACAAAACACCACTGGAGGGCTACAGGAACAGAATTTGTTTCAAAACCACAACAGCTGTTTACCTATGCATTTTCCACCCGCTTTGGCGGATACTATCAAAATGGTTCAAGGCGGTTTGTCAGTGCTGAAATGGGGTACCGCTTTCAGCCATTTGTTAGTGCAGCATTGAGTGCGAGCTATAACCAGATCTCTATGCAAAGCCCATGGAACAAAACAACATTTTGGCTGGTTGGTCCTAGAATAGACGTTACATTCACCAATACCCTGTTTTTTACAACCTTTGTCCAATACAACAATCAGCAAAAAAACATCAACCTCAACACGAGGTTTCAATGGCGTTACAAGCCTGCATCAGACCTGTACATTGTGTATACAGATAATTACTTCCCTGCCCCGTTCAATGTAAAGAACAGGGCCCTTGTATTGAAATTCAACTATTGGTGGAATTTATAAGGGTCGATAACCAGCTGCAATGATTAGCCCTACATTTTTTTAGCATCCTCCAGAAACTGCGCCAGTCCGATATCCGTCAAGGGATGCTTGAGCAATCCGAGGATGGAACTCAAAGGACAGGTACAGATGTGGGCGCCAGCTTCAGCGGCACGAACAATATGCAACGGATTCCTGATAGAAGCTGCCAGGATCTCTGTTTCAAAACCCTGTACCATAAAAATATGTGCCAGTTGTTCGATCAGTTGAATGCCATCCCAGCTGCTGTCATCAATACGGCCAATGAATGGTGAAACATAGGCTGCACCTGCTTTTGCAGCAAGGATAGCCTGACCAGCAGAAAATACCAAGGTGCAATTGGTGCGGATGCCATTGTCGGTAAACCATTTGATGGCCTTGATGCCATCCTTGATCATCGGCACCTTCACCACAATATTGGGATGAATGGCAGCCAATGCTTTTCCTTCTGCAACCATTGATTCAAAATCAGTAGACAATACTTCAGCGCTCACATCACCATCCACCAATGCGCAGATGTCTGCATAATGTTTCAGGATGTTTTCATTGCCTTTGATGCCCTCTTTGGCCATCAGTGAAGGATTGGTGGTTACACCATCAAGGATTCCAAGATCAGCTGCTTCCTTGATATGGGAGAGGTTGGCGGTATCAACAAAAAATTTCATGTAGTTGTATTTGAAACGGCAAGATAATAAAAAGACAGATCAGAAGTGCCGGTATAAGGGCAAAAAAAATGGCAGGTTGATTACATCGCACCGCTCAACCACCTACCCTTGCTACCTTCCGGTCCTGGGGGAGTCAGCAGGAGCTGGTCGTGTAAGACCTGCCGTTGCAAATATACAACTTTTATCGAAGTGCACGATTGAATTGGCTATTGAATTGCCTGATTCCAATCAGTTCGTCGTAACGCCCACCCAGTGGCCGAAAATAGACCAGGACCATGTAGGTATTTTCAGTTTCCCAGGCATCATTCTCTGTCAAGGTTGTACTGTATTTATCTCGTGCATCTGTCTTTTCTTTGATGGCATACTGGTAATCATAGTAGCCCTGCTTGAGGAATAAACTCGCCTCATAATTTCCAGTTTCATTGTTGAATGTCATGGTTGCATCAGGGTCTTTTCCGTAATTGGAAAGTTCTCCCAAAATGACGAGCTGACCATTCCTGATGGGAAGACCACCAGGAGGTTTGAAACTAAAATGAACCCTGGCATAATCTGCATTCCACAATGGATTGATGTTTTCAATAGTTTCATTGATGGAAAGCCCATTCAGGTCTCTGTAAAAAAAATATTGTCGGGGCAACCTTGGAAGGTCTTCTTTCACAAAAAGATTGAAGCTGCTGTCTGTATTTTCTTGTCTTCTTACCCGATCACCCAGCAGCCTGAAACTCCTGAGGTTCAACCAGCGGTACTCTTTGCCGGCTGGCATGATCATCTCATTTTCGTTGCTGTATTGCAACATGTCTTGCTTGATGAAGGTGGGGGAA
>JBIJAE010000283.1:0-2690 GCA_044345895.1 Chitinophagaceae bacterium | reverse complement strand
ATAATGGTAGTACGACAGATTTTGGTTCTGTTTGTCTTGGTTCGAATCCAGGTCGGGCAACAATCTTACCGCCTTTTAAATAAATAACCCACTGAATTTCAGTGGGTTATTTATTTAGCTACAGTACTGTTCCAGCTTTCAGTTCCAAATGAGTAAAATTTACAGTGCCTCTGCATCGAAAAATTGATTTTAAACAGCAAAAAATAATTCAGGCTGGTGTAGATTTGAAGGAGAAACATCAACATGAAATTCAAGGTTAAATGCATATTTATCCTCTCAATATTGGTGCTGTCATTGGGGTGCAAAAAAGAAAAAACCAATTCAACAGAGGAATTATTGGTTGAACCAACAATAGAATTGGAAACCATCATCAGCAATTACGAAATCATTTGGGGAATGGACTTTCTTCCAAATGGTGATTTGATCTTTGGTGAGAAAAGGGGAAGGTTATACCTAAAGAAACCTAACGTCAATCAAATCATTGAAATAACCGGACTACCGGCTATTAACGCCTCAGGACAAGGTGGACTCTTGGATATCAAAGTTGATCCTTCCTATAAAACCAATGGTTGGATTTATATCACCTATACCAATAGTACCCCCAGCTACAACTTGAAATTCAGTAAATTCAAAATTGTAAACGACAAAGTCAGTGATCTACAACCCATATTCACTGTAACTGGACCAGGGGGACACAATGGCAGTAGAATTCTTTTCGACAAGAAAGGTTTCATCTATCTGTGTGTGGGTGAAGGTCCATCAACTGGTGGTGGCCGATCGAATACCAATAAAAATTCTTCAGACCCAAAATCTTTTTGGGGTAAAATTCATCGGTTCAATATTGATGGTTCAATACCAAGCACAAATCCCATCATCATTGGAAATACTACTTTTAATTCAATTTTTTCAATTGGTCACAGGAATCCACAGGGACTTGCATTACATCCATCTACAGGTGATGTTTGGGAGTCAGAACACGGACCATTGGGCGGCGACGAGATCAACATCATCAGCTCAAACGGTCACTATGGCTGGCCCGCTGTATCGCTGGGCAAAAATTATGATGGCAGCATCATATCTCAAAATCATGACTCAGTGGGAATTACCAAACCAATTTATGCCTGGACTCCATCCATTGGCATATGCGGAATAACATTCATCACTGGAAAAAAATTCAAGGCCTGGAGCGGAAATCTGATTGTCTCAGGCTTAGCCTCACAAAAATTATACAGGTGTATTGTAAAAGACAATAAAATCATTCAAGAAGAAATTATCTTAACAAATAGTGGAAGAGTAAGGAATGTAATCCAGGGGCCGGATGAGTCTCTTTATGTTTCAGTTGAAGGACCAGGCAGAATCATTAGAATAATACCGAAATAGCGAACTCAGACCTAAAATAAATAGTTGTAGAGCAGTGAAAATTAGCAAGCCTTTTTTTATTCGGTCATCTTGCCCGATTTCTTTAGGTACCTGACATACAAATAAAAAAAGCCTAGCACCAATACTGCATAAATACTGTTCTTCAAAACATCTTCGATCTGGTAAAGCCTGATGATCAGCAAAACAATACCCGCCAGCCAGATGAACTGGGTAGTGTATTCCTTTAACACCCAGCGCTTCCAGTTAAACTCCATGGAGGAGAATGTTGCCCCTATCCCTTTGAGGGAAGGAATCCAGCGATTTACTTTTGCGCAGTAGGCATCAAAATCAGCACCGAATTTTCCTCTCAGGAAATGTTCTTCCGCCAATACAATGGCCTGATAGATGAAGAGAAACAAGGGCATGATGATGGCAACGTAGATAAAAGAATTGGCCAAAATTCCAACGCCCAAAAGCATCAGGATATTTCCCACATAAAGCGGGTTTCTGCAATGGGAAAAAATCCCTGTAGAGACCAGGTGTTCAGCATATACCTTCTTGTCTTTTCCTCCCCTCACAATATAAGCCAATCCAATGGTAGCCCCTCTAATGGCTTGACCCAGGACGGTAACAAACAAGCCTATGACCAGGGGCCAGGTTTTGTAATCCGTAAGGAAAACATCTTCAGTAAACAACTCTGGAGAAGGCAAGAACAACAATCCGTAGAGCAGAATAAAAAGCAGGTTCCTGTACTTGAAAAAGAAATTACCGATCTGGATCATGATAGTTTTTTTGCAATGAATCCTGAGAAATTGTACCACTTGAAAAATACTTCTACTGTCCTGAAACCAACCTCTTTCAATAGGGTAATGTTCTCACTCAATTTATAGGGAATCAGGATGTTTTCCAGGGCCTCACGCTTCTGTGAAATCTCCATTTCACTGTAATCATTCCTGCGTTTGAAATCATAATAATACTTGATGAAATCGCGGTTGAAATCAGTTTCCTCAGCAAGAATTTTTTCAATCACAATCAGTACCCCACCTGGCTGTAGTTGCTCATGAATGGAGCGCAACAATTTCTCGCGGGCAATAGGGCGAACAAATTGAAGGGTCAAACAGAGAATCACCACTGATGCGTCTTTCATCGCCACATGTCCGGAATTCAGATCTGCCACTTCCAGTGAATAAGGCCTTGTCATTCCCCTTTCTTCGAGTTTGGTCTTGCATTTTTCCAGCATGGGAGCCGAATCGTCGATGCCTACAAACTTGATGTGCTGGGGAACGGTCTGGTCCATCATGATCATGGTTGCACCCGTTGAACAGCCCAAA
>JBIJAE010000036.1:0-10021 GCA_044345895.1 Chitinophagaceae bacterium | reverse complement strand
TTTTTTCTATATCGAAAACTATAATCCAACAGGCAAGGATCCCCAATTGGCAGCCTGGATCCAGAATGGTGAGTACAAAAGGAGGTTGAACACCCAGTTTAACATGAACCTGCTGAATGCCCGTATCAGAACATCCAATCGGTCGGCTGTTTCTTTTGGCATGAACATTCGATCCGCTTCTCTGGGTGGTTCATCAACCTATAATTTTATTGATACCATCCTTGAGCCCAATACCTTTCTGAAAGTCAACATGAACAACCAGCCCCTTGATGCATTTGTCAGGAGCAGCACCTGGGCAGAAGCCTATGGCAGCCTGGCCTTGAATCTTTTGGATAAAAAACGTTTCCTGTGGAATGCCGGGGCAACCATCAAAGCCAATACCGGCTTGGCAGGCATTCATGCTACAGTAAGCAATGGGCAGTTCAAAGAATATATTCGACCCCCTTTTGTTTTATATGAGGTGACTACTGTAGACCTCAACTATGGGTATTCAGCCAATCTTGATTTTTGGGATCCGGCAGCCAGCACACAATCCAATCTAAAGCGCTACAAAAGTCAGTCGATCGGTGGAATGTCATTAGACTTGGGCATGGAGTGGATCATCAAGGACCAGCGAAACATAGAGCTGTTTAACAACCGGAGTCAGTACAATTATACCTGGAAGTTTGGATTGTCCCTCCTTGATCTTGGCTATGCCAATTACAAGTATGGGCTTGAATCGGTTACTACTTCAGGTGTGAAACCCAATATCAACGGGATTGCCCTCGCCAGAAAATTTGACTCGACCATTACGGGTCTTGATGTTTTGAATGATTCCATTCAAACAGCAGTGGGACAGTTCAATGCACAAACAGGTGAATTCAGGATACATCATCCAACAAGGCTGGTGGTCAATGTAGACAGGCAAATAACAGACCTGATCTACATCAATGCAGAATTGTCCATCCCCATCCAGGCCCGGCCAGCAGGGAACATGCAGACCCGAGACTTGAATTTTTTGACCATAACAGCCCGGCGTGAGACCCAAAAATATGGGGTTTATTTGCCGCTATCCATTACCCGTGACGGAAGTTTTTGGATTGGCGCAGCCGTAAAGGCGGGTCCTGTTTTGTTTGGATTCCACCGCGTTCCTATCGGCACGAGTACCTCTTATCAAAATGGGGGAGCCTATCTGGCCTATACCATCAGCCCCAGCGAAAAACTCAGGAAACCCAAAGGAAAGAATGTAAAATGCCCCAAGTAGTTTAGCTGAGAATGCTCTTGATCACATTGCCGTGCACATCCGTCAACCTGAATCGACGCCCCTGGAATTTATAAACCAGTTGTTCATGGTCAATGCCCATGAGGTGCAGCATGGTTGCCTGAAAATCATGCACATGCACGGGGTCTTTGATGATATTGTAACTAAAATCATCCGTCATTCCATGGCTGTAGCCAGCTTTCACACCCGCACCTGCCATCCACATGCTGAAGCATTTGGGATGATGGTCTCGGCCGTATCCATCCCTTGTCAACTTGCCCTGTGAATAAACGGTTCTGCCAAATTCGCCACCCCAAACAACGAGTGTGTCTTCCAGCATCCCCCGTCTTTTGAGATCGGTGATGAGTGCTGCGGTTGGCTGGTCAATCTGTGAACATTGGTGCCGTATTCCCTGCGGAAGGCTTCCGTGGTTGTCCCAGCCCTGGTGATAGAGCTGCACAAAACGCACATCTTTCTCCAGTAGTTTTCTGGCCAAAATGCAATTGGCGGCATAGCTTCCGTTCTCCCTGCTGTCTGGCCCGTAGAGCTCAAAAACCTCGTTGGTTTCGTCACTGGTGTCCATCACTTCAGGCACTGAGGTTTGCATCCTGTAAGCCATTTCATATTGAGAAATCCTGGCATTGACCTCAGGGTCGCTCCAGGCCTCATTCTGGACTTCATTCAACTGTTGAAGGTAACCAAGCATCTCTTTCCTGTCTGCCCCGTCATAGCCCTCAGGATCCTTCAGGAAGAGCACAGGGTCCTTTCCAGACCTGAACTGGACGCCCTGGTGTTCTGATGGAAGGAATCCATTCCCCCAAAGCCTCGCATAAAGCGGCTGATCTTTGGAGGCATTTTTTGAAATCAGCACGATGAAAGCCGGCAGGTTTTTGTTTTCAGAACCCAGTCCATAGCTCAACCAGGAGCCAATGGAAGGCCTGCCAGGCAGTTGGTGTCCGGTCTGAAAGAAAGTGATGGCTGGGTCATGGTTGATCTGTTCCGTATACATCGACCTGATCAGGCAAAGTTCGTCCACCACCTGTGCGGTATAAGGCAGGAGCTCACTGACCCAGGTGCCGCTGTTTCCGTGTTGTTTGAAATCATAAAAAGAAGGCACAACAGGAAGAGAAGATTGGTTGGCACTCATCCCTGTAAGCCTTTGTCCCTTGCGGATGGAATCAGGCAGCTCGGATCCAAAAAGATCGCGGAGTTTGGGCTTGTAGTCAAATGTTTCAAACTGAGAAGGACCTCCCGCCATGAAAAGGAAAACCACCCTTTTTGCTTTTGGGGCGATGGTCGGCAAGGCAGACATGATCTGCTCTTCCATGGTTGCAGCATTAGCACCCAATGGGGAGATGAGCTGTTGCAGGGCGATGGCGCCCATGCCCATGGCGGTTTTGTTCAGAAAATTTCTGCGGTCAATGTTTTGATAAAGCCCCTTCAGGTCTGCTGCACCAAGTCTTTTTTCTGCGTGATGATGGCCCATGGCTTTATCGTTTTGTTATTGTAGCATCAGAATTCATGATCGTGCTGGCCACTACTGCATTCGCTGCAACCAGTGGTTTGTCGAGTTGGGCATTCACTTTATACAACCCGGCAGACAACCAGCCCTTTGTCTTTTCCGGATTCATCCTGAACTTCTCCAACTCCTGTTTGTACAAAGCTTTGAGGAGATCCAGCTCTTTGGCAGTAGGGTATCTTCCGGTAAGTTTTCGGTATGTTTTTGTGATGGCGATGTCTTGGTTTGTTTCCTTGCTCATCGCTTCACCCAATACTTTTGAGGCTTCGATGTAAGTAGGGTCGTTCAATAAGACCAGGGATTGAAGAGGGGTATTGGTCTTTTGTCTTCTCGACAAACAAGAACTTCTTTCTGAGGCATCAAAAGTAGCCATGGTAGGGTTGGGGACCGTCCTTTTCGCAATGATGTATAGACTTCTCCTGTAAACGGCATCGGTGCTGTCCGGCACATAGTTCGCACTGTTGATTTCCCACAAACCTGCAGGTTGGTATGGCTTGATGCTCGGTCCTCCAATTTTTTTGTTGATCAGCCCGCTGGCTGTCAGCACATTGTCCCGCATCATCTCTGCAGTAAGCCGGTTGGCGGGGCCTCTGGCCAATAACCTGTTCTCAGGATCCAGTTCTCTCAGTGCAGGAGACGCATAGGTATCCTGTCTGTAGGTGGAAGACATGACCATCAGCTTGACCATTTTTTTCAGGTCCCAGCCAGACTCCTGCAGTTCCACCGCAAGCCAGTCAAGCAAGGCAGGATGGCTGGGAAGTTCACCCTGGTTGCCAAAATCTTCACTGGTTTTCACAATACCGATGCCAAAAAATTGCTGCCATAGCCTGTTCACCACTACCCTTGAGGTAAGCGGATGTTTTTCGTTGGTCAACCATTTTGCTAAGCCCAACCGGTTCCTGGGATAGGAGGCGGGGAAGGCGAGTACCTCGGCAGGCGTATTGGGAAAAACCTGTGGCCCGGGCTGGTCGTATTGTCCACGGTTCAGGAGGGTTGTCTTTTTGGGTACAGCCATCTCTTCCATCACCATGATCTGTTTGACTTTTGCCACAGCTTCATTGAGCTTCGTTCGCAATTGTTTCAATTCCTCCAGAGATGTTTGAACCGAGGGTGCCACAGCCATGGTATAGTATTCAGCTAACAATGCTTTTTCTGATTCACTCAACTGCTCTTTTGTTTTTCCTTTCAATTGACCCCAACTGTTTTTGTTGGCCAGGATTCCCAATTCAAAAGGAGTCAACAACCTGTTGTACACGGCCACATCGTCAACCCTTCCGCCCTTGAAACCCACGCCACGCCACCATCCGCCAATTTGCAGGCCTGGTTCTTTTTTTCTATTGAACAGGATGTCCTTGTAGAGTTTATCGATGACCACCGTCATGGGCAGCTGGTCTCCATTCTGGTGAAGATTGAATCCGGATGCCTTTGAAGACCCATCATAGGTAAGGCTGAGTTGAATCCATTTTTCTCTTGGCACATCCACTTCAGAGAGCTTGACGATGGCATTGGAAGGCGCACTGTGGGCCATCAGGATTTCAAGGCGATTGTTTTTCAGATAAACATGGAAGCCCTTGAAATTGTACAATCGCTCTCCTTCATTTTTGTGGAAGATGACGCCTTCTTTCATGTCTTTGGGAATCCAAGCCCAAATGCCAATGGTAAAAGGTTCTGCACTGCTGAAAACGCCTGCAGGACTGAGGTCCAGGTAAACATCTCCATTGAGCGAAATCACCTGTGCGCCGCGTCCGGAGCTGAATTCAGGCTTGTCTCCGCCTGCACCCGCTTCATGTTTCATGGCGCCATGCTGGGCGGTATCCACCTTGTTGACCAGGTTGCCATCCAGTTCAAAAAAAGCGTTCAATCCTTTTTTGGGGATGGTTTCATTGGCAAGCGACTGAAAAGATCCATTGCTGATCCAGGTGTTGAAACCCTCAACAGCATTGGCTTTTTGAAGGGATGTTTGTTTCTCCGCTTCAGCAATTTTTCCCTTCATTGCACTGATGATTTGCTCTTCTTGCTCCGTTGGCAACAGCAAGGTTGGTGTTGGCAAATCATCATTCCATGCGATCTGTCCTGCTTCAGCCACATTGTTGAAAAAGCTGAACATCTCGTAATAATTCTTCTGTGAAACCGGATCATACTTGTGGTCATGGCACCGGGCACATCCCACAGAAAGGGCCATGAAGGCATCTCCCATGGTATTGGTGCGGTCCATCACGTATTCGGTCTGGTATTCCAATTCAACGATTCCGCCTTCCATGTTCTGCTGGTGATTCCTGTTAAAGGCTGTGGCAATCAACATGTCACGCGTTGGGTTGGGCAACAGGTCTCCAGCCAATTGTTGGTGGATGAACGTATTGTAGGGCATGTTGATGTTGAAGGCATTGATGACCCAATCCCTGTAAGGAGACATGTCACGAAGGCGGTCAACGGTATAACCATGGGTATCCGCAAACCTTGCAAGGTCTAACCATTCGGCGGCCATTCGCTCGCCATAATGTTTGGACTGCAACAGCCTGTCCACCTGCTTTTCATAGGCATTGGCAGAGCTGTCTTGCACAAAGGCATCAATTTCTTCCAGTGTTGGTGGCAGACCCGTAAGGTCCATGCTAACCCTGCGCAGGAGCAACTCTTTTGAAGCCTGTTTTGAAGGCTGGAGATTGTTCTGCAACAATGTAGAAAAAACAAAATGATCAATAGGGTTTACACCATTCAGTGAAGCAGGAATGGTGGGAATTGGTTTTTTGGTTGGCTTTACAAAAGCCCAGTGAGGCTGGTACACGGCACCCTCTTCAATCCACTTGATCAGGTAGGCCTTTTCCTTTGCAGAAAGGTCAAGATGCGATTGCGGTGTAGGCATTTTATATTCGGGATCAGCAGAGATAATCCTGTGAAATACCTCACTTTTTGCCAGCTTTCCTGGAGCGATGGCCACCTTGCCCGGGCTTTCCGGTAAAAACCCATAGGCAGCTGCAGACTGGTCGAGACGCAACCCTGCTTTTTGTTTTGCCTTGTCAGGACCATGGCAGGCAAAGCATTTGTCAGAGAGGATGGGCTTCACATGCTGGTTATAATCCATTGGTGTGCTGATCTTCCTGTATTCAGCTGCTACGTCTGCAGGCAGCTTTGGCACATCATTTTGCTCTGGAGCAAGAATGAACAGGCTTGGAACCAATGGGATGATATACTTCAGCATCAAATCATTTTTTTGTTGTGTCAGGTTTTTTGAACGCAAATCCACCGGCTTCGATGGTCAGGTTCGGCAAGGCCTGCTTGAGTTTCGCTATTCCCTCCGCTGTTGCATTGGTCTTCCACAAAAACAGGGTCTTGAGGTTTTTGCAGGCAGCAAGTTTTTCCAATCCTTTGTCTGAAACCGCCGTGCCATAGAGGTTCAGCTGTTCAAGAGACTGGAATGATTTGAGTTGATCCATCCCCTCATCAGTAACCCTGGTTTTTTCCAGTTGAAGCTGGCGCAGGTTGTTGAACTGCCTTATCTTTTGCAGGTCCTGGTCTGTCACCGGCTGGTTGGTAAGTTTCAGCTGTACTACCTGCTCTTTCAATCCCATCGCCTGATCCAGCATTGTGCTGTTGAAGTTTTTCAGGTTTACAAAATTCAGTGAAAGTCCGTTTGATCCTGATTGAACAGGAGTGACAACTACATTCAATTTTTTGATGGCCTCAATGTTGATCGGATTGGCTGCAGCAATAATGATCGTTTTTGCCGGGATAACGGTTGCGGTTTTTTCGACTGGCGGTGGAGGCGGAGGCTCCTCTTCGTTAACTGTTTCAGTTATCTTGACAGCAGTAGTTACAATGGTGGTCTTGGCAAATGGATCAGCCATTTTGACCCAGCGATGGATGGTCGCGATCTCGCTGGCACTGAGTTGTTTTTTGCCCTTGGGCGGCATGTGGTCTTCATCTTCCAAAGGCAAGATCAGGTGGGTGTATAGCTTGCTGTTGTCGGCATCACCGGCCGTCAATACAGCACCGTTGTTGCCACCCTGTTTGATGAAATCCTCTGAATCGAGCCTCAGCCCACCCTTTTTTTTGATTTTAGAATGGCAGGAATAACATTTGCTTTGAAGAATACCCACCACTTGGTCTTGGTAAAGAGAAATTTCGCGAGGGGCTTCTGTTTTTTCAAGAACTGAATCGGCCTTGGGTACTTCAGTGGAGGCTTTCACTGTCGAATCAATAACGTCCACTGCCTTGGTTGTTTCTTCATCAACCAAACCAAAAAAATAATCTTCACCATGGGTCAGGGTTCCACCCAGATGCCCTGCAACGGCCATCACTGCACAGGTAATCCAAACCAGCAGGCGCCTGTATTGGGCAATAAAATAGGCCAGGAATCCCAGCACACAGGTTGCAATGCCTGTCCACTGGTGCTTTTGCACCAAGTTAGCATCGTACTCACCTGATCCTGCGAGCAGATAACCTGCAACACAGGCGGCAAGTGCTGAAACGGCACCACTCAACAAGGCATATGACAATGCAGCATCAAATTGTTTTCTTTTTTCAGTACCGAATAAACTGATGATAAAAGCAAATGCAAAAATACCAATGGGAAGGTGAACCAATAACGGATGAAGGTGTCCGATCAGTGCTGTGTTGATGGAAGACAAAAATTGAAAATCACCCACGTTGATTAAAGTGCTTTTTTCATTTTAACAAGCTCGATCCTGGTATCTGTCACTTCCAGTATTTCAAATTCGAATTTACCGATAATGATCTTCTCTTTTTGTTTTGGGATGGATTCATTGTGGTGAATAATATATCCGGAAACGGTTTCCGATAGGTTCATCTCCAAACCAAGGTGGTATTTCTCATTGAGTGGCTCAATTTCAAGCCTGCCTGAGAACTCGTATTCATCCTCGCCTACCTCACGCTCAGTTAGTTCCTCAAAGTCATATTCGTCCTTTATTTCACCAAACAGCTCTTCCAGCAGGTCCTCCATGGTGATGATGCCTGAAGTTCCTCCAAACTCATCTACCACCCAGGCCATGCTCTTGCGCTCCTTGATGAGCAGGTTCATCAGGTCGGTGGCTGTCATGCTTTCTGGCACAGCAGGGATAGGAAGCATGATGGAGCGGATGTTCTCCGGGGTTTTGAACAAGGAGATTTGGTGCACATAGCCCACAATATTGTCGATGTTCTTTTCATACACCACCAACTTGCTGAGGTTGGTATCGATGAACCTGGTTTTCAGTTTTTCAATGGAGTCATGTAAGCTGATCGCTTCGATTTCTTTTCTTGGTACCAGGCATTGGCGAATCTTCACATAAGGTAATGTAAGAGCGGCCTCAAACAACTCCTTGTTCATTTCCTGGCTCTCAAATTCCTTGTCATCCCTTTGCTGGATGAAGTTTTCCAGTTCCAGTCTTGTAAAATTGTTCTTGTTCTTCCTGATGTGAACATTCACGAGGTTTTTCAGGATCCATTCTGAGAGGGATACAAAATAATTGGCGATGGGATAAAAAAGGTTGTAGAAGAAACGCAGCAAAGGCGCAAGAAAAAACATCAGGGTATCTGCCTTTGACCTGAAGATAGCCCGACAAAAAAAGAAGTATATCATGAAGGCCCCTGTTGACACCACCAGGTCAAAAAGAATCCTGATGTACAGAAAATAGGGCACAAAATCCTGAGGCAGGTAGCTCTCGGTTGTTTTCCAAAGCGGGGTCAGGAATTCATCTACCAACAGGCCATAGATGACCAGGGAAATGATGATTCCCACAATCATGGCACTGATGAACTTGGCAGGCTCATCCAGGTAGGCAGAGAGGGTATGTGCGCTTTTGGAACGCTGTTTTTTGCGTAATTCTATCGATAGTCTGTTCAGCGAAACAAAACCAACCTCTACTCCGGCAAAAAAACCTGCCAGCAAGAAAGCAATCAAGATGCCAAACAATAATAGAGTACCCATAGTGTTCATTTAGGAATTTGCATTCCTCTGTGGCTAACCAAGAAAATTGGCGATCAGTTCGTTCACTTCGTTTGTTGCCCTTTCAAGGTCATCGTTCATGATTACCCTGTCAAAGCTATTTCTGTATTCCATTTCCTCTTTTGCTTTGCTGATCCTTGTGTTGATGTGTTCGGCTGATTCGGTTCCTCTCCGCATCAGTCTTTCCTGCAGGATCTCGATGGATGGCGGCTCGATGAAGATTGTCAGTACCTGAGCACCAAACATTTTTTTTACGTTCAAGGCACCTTTTACATCAATATCAAGCAAAGGGGTTTTGCCTTCACTCCAGATTCTTTTCATTTCATCAACAGTAGTTCCGTAGTACATTCCCGGGTATACCATCTGCCATTCAACAAACTGGTCATTGTTAATTTTTTCCTTGAATTGCTCTTCTGAAATGAAAATATAGTCAACCCCATCGGTCTCGCCACCACGCATCTTTCTGGTGGTAGCAGACACACTGAAGGATAGCTGCTCAGCCATGCCCGCAAGCAATCTTGTCTTGATGGTTGTTTTGCCTGCGCCTGATGGTGCAGTCAGGATGATGATCTTGTGTTGTTCTGTTTCACGCATGGTGTCTGGATCTTCAATGACTTTTATTAAAGTCAACATGACGTTGGCCCCTTACTTGAAACGCTTTTTTCCGAATTTCTGGGGAGGCCTGTTTTTGCCACCGCCAACAGCATTTCCACCACCATTCGGGCGATTGCGTTGTTGAAATCCGCCACCTTTGCCGCGTTTTTGGAAACGCTCATCCTGCTCCCTGTAAGCCCTCACAAATGGTGTGCTCGTAAATTCAAGCTGACCTTTTGTGATGGAATTCAGTTCACTCCTGATGCTTTCATCAGGGATGAGTTCCTTGTGCCAGGTATTGTAGGCAAGCTTCATGTAGTAAGCAATAATATGGGAGAAGCCTGAACGTTTTTCTTCGTTTTCTTCAGCCATCGCCTTGGCAATCACCAATTCAAGGTGTTTTCCAAGGTGATAATATTTCGGGTGTCTCTTAGGGTAAGGCAGGGGCTTGGGCTTGGCCATCAGCGATTCCCTTGTAGGAATCGGATAGGGGCTTTCCACCTCCAGTTTGAAATCAGAAATCAAAAAAAGATGGTCCCAGAGCTTGTGCCTGTAATCTTCAATATTCTTGAGTTGTGGATTGATGAAGCCCATCAATTCTATGACTGCCTGCGCATTTCTTAGTCTTCTTTCCTTGTCTTCGATTGAAAGGATATGCCCCACCATCTGCTGCACATGCCTACCGTATTCCCTCATCACAAGGTGACTTCGATTGGTATTGTATTCC
>JBIJAE010000035.1:0-10037 GCA_044345895.1 Chitinophagaceae bacterium | reverse complement strand
GGGATAGTTGTCTGCTGCTGCATCCCAGGCATTCCAAAAATCTTTTGAATCTGTGATGTTTCTTGGGATCAGTCCGGTGGTAGTATCCGCATATTTCATCCACGCATTCACATAGGCAATGCAACGGTTGAAGCCCTGGTTCACCAGTTTGCCATTTTCCATTGCCTGCCTGAAATCAGGATCCATGGTTTGGGATTGGATGGCGGTAGATGTCATCAGGAACAGGAAGGCAAAAAATAATTTCATCTTTTCGGCATTGGGTGGCAGAAGATGCCTCTCGGCATTTTGATGTTTGTTGAAGTTACCCAATAAGTTTATGATCAGCATGTGGCGGCACTGAAGTATTTTCAATAAATTGTTGTCCAATCATTCATCTTTCTGTAAAAGACAGATGGTAAATTTTGAACGCATGACAGAACAACGGAGTGAACAACCAATGATCAGCTGGGGCATCATCGGTTGCGGAAATGTAACCGAATTGAAAAGTGGGCCAGCATTTAACAAGGTGACCCAATCTACCTTGCATGCCGTGATGCGCAGGGATGCTGCCAAGGCCGCAGATTATGCAGCTAGGCATCAGGTGCCTTTCTGGTACAGCGATGCAGCAACATTGATCAACGATCCAGCCATCAATGCTATTTATATTGCCACCCCTCCAAAATTTCACGAAGAGTATGCGATTGCAGCCATGGAAAAAGGGAAAGCGGTGTATGTGGAAAAGCCCGTAACCCTGTCTGTGGCTTCCTGCAAAAGGATGGCAGACGCCGTAAAGGCCAACAATGGAAAATTGGTTGTGGCCCACTACCGGAGAGGTTTACCCATGTTTTTGAAAATAAAGGAATTGGTGGAAGAAGGGGCTGTAGGCAAGATCAAGAACATCCGCCTGACCATGTTCCAGACGCACAGGACAGATATTGTTGCCAACACGAATTTCAACTGGCGTGTAGACCCTGCATTTGCAGGCGCCGGATATTTTTATGATCTGGCACCCCACCAGCTCGACATCATCCAGTTCATTTTTGGTGAAGCCCTTCGCATGTCTGGTGTTGCTGCACACCAAACCAATTTTTATGCTGCAGAAGATGCCGTGTCAGGCATCATGGAGCTTCCCAACAATATCTTGTTTCAGGGAGACTGGAATTTTTCAATGCCTGAAATCATGAAGGAGGACAGCTGCCTGATCATTGGAGAAAAAGGCTACCTCAAGTTCCCCTTTTTTGGAACGGAGTTGCGGATCGTCACAGAAGCCGGTGCAGATCTGATTTCATTTGAGCATCCACAAAACATACAACATCCCATGATCAGCAAAGTGGTGGATTATTTTCTCGGAAAATCATCTAACCCTTGCTCCATCGACGAGGCCATGAAGAGCATGGAAGTGATGGAGTCATTTGCTTATGGAAAATAACAATCGATAACATTCAATACTATACCCATCGCCAAGACCATGTCAAAAAAAATTACACCATTGCGTATTTGCATTGCTCTTTTTCTGATCATTGCCGGACTCTCCTATACCTTGCCCCGCTATGGTTTCAGTGAAAATACAGTAATCAAAGACAGCCTCACGGAAGCCCAAAAAAGACTTCCTGAAAATGCCTTGAAAGGGCTGAATGTTGCGTACGGTTTGCAGGTGCAATTGATGGCCACTGAACCCATGTTGCAAAATCCCACCAACATTGATGTGGATGAGCGGGGAAGGATTTGGGTGACGGAAGCGTACAATTATCGCCCCAACCTCAATGGCAATCCCACTACACCCAAGGGAGACCGCATCATGATCCTGGAAGACAGGAATGGTGATGCACGCATCGATACAGCAAAGCTTTTCTATCAGGGCCCTGAGCTGAATGCGCCTTTGGGCATTGCCGTTCTGGGGAAGCGTGTAATTGTTGCACAAAGTCCTTATGTGTGGAATTTTTATGACGACAATGGGGACGACAAGGCAGACCGAAAAGAGATCATGTTCCAGGGTATTGAAGGCGAACAGCATGACCATGGCATGCATTCCTTCACTTTTGGTGCAGACGGGAAACTCTATTTCAATTTTGGTAACAATGGGAAGACCTTGAAGGACAAGAATGGCAAGACAGTGCTGGACCAGGACGGTGATGAGATTGGACCAAAGAAATACAAGCAGGGAATGGTTTTCCGTTGTGACCCTGATGGATCCAATGTGGAATGCCTGGGCGATAATTTCAGGAACCCTTATGAGGTGGCGGTGGACAGCTATGGCACCATGTGGCAGAGCGATAACGATGATGACGGCAACAAGGGAACAAGGATCAACTATGTGATGCCTTATGGCAACTTTGGCTATACCGACGAAATGACTGGTGCAGGCTGGAATACTACCCGCACCAACATGGAAGACTCCATTCCCTTACGCCATTGGCACCTGAACGATCCGGGGTCCATTCCGAATGTTTTGCAAACCGGCGCAGGATCACCTACAGGATTGCTGGTGTATGAAGGGAAACTGTTGCCTGAGGCCTTTCAGCACCAGCTCATCCATGCTGATGCAGGACCCAATGTGGTCAGGGCCTACAGCATCAGCAACCAGGGTGCCGGCTATGGCGCAGGAATTGTCAATATTCTGAAGGGAGAAAATGACAGGTGGTTCAGGCCTGCAGATGTTTGTGTTGCTCCCGATGGCTCATTGATTGTGGCAGACTGGTACGATCCGGGCGTTGGAGGCCATCAGGCTGGAGACCAGACCAGGGGCCGCATCTACCGTGTGGCAACTGCCAGTGCAGCAGCTTATAAAATGCCTGCCATTGATTTTTCTACGGTGGAAGGTGCGGTGCAGGCCTTGCAGAATCCGAACCTTGTGGTCCGTTACCATGCCTACAACAGCCTGCAGCAATTTGGAAAAAAATCAGTGGGTTCTTTGGAGGATCTCTGGAACTCCGATGCCGATCCTGCCATGCGTGCAAGGGCTTTCTGGAGCCTTGTGAAGATGCCAGCTGCAAAAGCAGACAAATACATCAAACAGGCACAAAAAGAAAAAAATCCGCAACTCAGGATGTTGGCCATCAGGGCAAGCTTACAGCTCAAAGGCAATACCATTGGTATTTTGAACGCACTGAAGCTTGATCCTGATCCCCAGGTAAGAAGGGAGTGCATCATTGCCCTTCATCACGATAAAAGCCCTGAAGCAGCTGGCTTGTGGGCATCCCTTGCTGCGCAGTATGATGGCAAAGACCGTTGGTATCTTGAGGCCCTGGGTGTGGGCGCCGATGGGCAGTGGGATGCATTTTTCAATGCCTACCTGCTGGCTGTAAAAGACCCGTTGAAAGAGGCTACCGGAAGGGATATTGTCTGGAGGGCCAGAACAGACATGGCCCTGCCTTATCTTGAACAACTTGCTGCCGATGCAAGCCTTCCCCTCAAAACAAGGCTTAGGTATTTTCGGGCATTTGATTTCAACAACAGCCCAGCCAAAACAGCCGTATTGTTGAACATCATCAAAAACAATTCAGCCAAAGACATCAGCCTGGATAAGCTTTCCCTCTCTGCGCTGACTCCTGCTGCCATTAAGGCAAATGCTCCTGCAGAAGCCGCATTGACCAGGGTGCTCAATGCCACTTACCCAACAAGAGATTATTTGGAGCTGGTAGTTCAGTACAACCTTGCTGTTGAGCAACCAAGGCTGCTGGAGATGGCCATTGCAAAAAATGCTGATGACCTGGGAAGAAATGCAGCAAAGGCCTTGCTTGGATCAGGAGGTGCTGATCTGGCATGGAAGGTGTTGAATGACCAGAACGCAGAACGGTCCATGGGCCTCTTGAATGCGATGGCAAAAATAGGAAACACTGCATCAGTGGATATTTTACAAGCAGTTGCACTGGGCAACAATTATCCGGAAGCATTGAAAAAGTTTGCTGCTGCAAGGATTGGCTACAGTGGGGAAGGGGAAAAAAGGGTGTTGCAAATCCTGAAAAACAAGCAGGTACCCAGTGAATTGATTGCTGATGTGGTGGCCAGTGTGGGCAATTCCTGGCGGGAATCTGTGCGCAAAGAAGCCAGGCAATACCTGCCAAAACCAGCGGTTGTTGAGGAGGTGGTCAAGGTCCCAACAATAGATGAACTCAATGCCCTCAAAGCAGTTGCCGCCAATGGAAAGCTTGTGTTCGCCTCGAACTGTGCTGTTTGCCACAAGGTCAACAACGACGGTTACGATTTTGGTCCGAAGCTTACAGAGATCGGATCAAAATACGCGAAGGACGGCATGCTCAAGGCCATTGTTGATCCTTCAGAGGGCATTAGTTTTGGCTATGAGGGATGGGTGCTGAAAATGAACGATGGTTCAGAAACCATGGGCATCATCTCGAGCAAAACAAAGACGGACATTGAAATCAAAATGCCAGGCGGCAGTGTTCAAAAAATCAAGCTCGCATCTGTAAAGTCTATGGAACAAATGAAAACTTCCATGATGCCTGCGGGGATGCACACAGCCATGTCTCAACAGGAAATGGCCGACCTCCTGGCTTACCTTGATGGGCTGAAAAGAAAATAGGCTTTTTGTTTTCGTAACTTGCGGTCAAACCAGGTTGCATGAAATATTTCCTGCCTTTTCTTTTGTTGATGACCTTGCATGCTCAAGCCCAGATTGACCCGAAGACAGTTACGATTGCGCGGGACAGCTTTGGGGTTCCCCATATTTTCGCCAAAACAGATCCTCAGGTTTCCTATGGTCTGGCATGGGCGCATGCTGAAGATGATTTCAAGAGCTTGCAAATGGTGGCGCTTCCCTCCAAAGGCTTGATGGGAAAGGCTTTGGGAAAAGATGGTGTGGCGGGTGATTATGCCTTTGCGCTCTTTCGCTGCAGAGAGATTACAGAAGAAAAATGGAATACCCTCTCTCCTGCATTTTTAAGGCTTGCAGAAGGATATGTGCAGGGAATCAATGATTATGCAAAGGCACATCCCGAAGAGGTGCTGGTCAAGCAATTGTTTCCGCTTTCCCTTAAAGAATATATTTCCTCCTCTGTTTTGGCATTGACCATTTTCAATGGCGGAGACCGTGCCCTGCGGTCCATCTTTGCCAACAATGTTACTCCCCTGATTGACTATGATAAGATGGGTTCCAATGCCATTGCCATCCACCCTTCACGCACAACAACAGGCGAAGCTTTTTTGGCCATCAATGCCCATCAACCCAATGAAGGGCCTGAGGCTTTTTATGAGGCCCATGTCAACAGCGAAGAGGGATGGAATGCCCTTGGAGGCTTGCTTGCTGGAGGGCCTTGTATTTTGCATGGTGTGAATGAAAACCTTGGCTGGGCGCATACGGTGAACTTTTGTGACAGGCTGGATATTTACCAGTTGCAAATGAATCCTAAAAACGCCGACCAGTATATGTTTGATGGCGTCTGGACCAATCTGGAGAAGAAAAAAATAAAACTGCACATCAAGGGCATTCCCATTCCAGTTTCAAGAGACCTTTACTGGAGCAAGTATGGTGCAACCATGAAAAATGAGCAGGGCACTTTTGCGATCAGGCTCGGGGCCAACATGGAAATCCGCGCCCTGGAACAGTGGTACACCATGAACAAGGCGCAAAACTTCACACAGTTTTACAAAGCCATCTCCATGCAGGGACTGTCCATGTTCAACATTGTTTATGCAGACAGGAACGATACCATTTTTTACATCAACAATGCCCTGATGCCGATGCGAGATCCATCACCGGCATATGACTGGAAAAAAACCTTGCCGGGAAATACGTCAAAAACATTGTGGAGCAAGTTTTATGGCATCAGTGAATTGCCGCAGTATGTCAATCCTTCCAGCGGATTTTTGTTCAACACCAATCATTCTACTTTTTACGCAACTGCTCCCGAAAACAATCTGCTGGCCAGTTCTTTTTCATCAGCCAGTGGCTGGGAGACCAACCACAACAATAGAAGCAAACGCTTTCTTGAGTTGATGCCATCTGCTGGCAAGGTTGATTTTGATCTTTTCAAACGGATCAAGTTTGATCGTCAGTTTCCTGCTGTTTTTGAGTTTCCTTACAGCGTTGACAGTTTGTTTGTCATGAAAAGGGCCAATTATCCACTGTACGATACCCTGTTGCGCAACCTGCAGGAATGGGACAGGCGTGGCATCCCCGAAAGCAAGGGTGCTGCTGCATTTTTGATGGTCTATGAAAAAGTATCCAAGGCCATGCGTGGCAAGGATTCCAGGGCACTGACCATGGCAGAATGTGAGAAGTTATTGAAGGATATCCAGGAGCAAATGATCAAAACCTATGGCAGTACTGATCTTGCGTTGGGTGATATCCAGAAGCTCGTAAGAGGTGATAAGGAATTTCCCGGACCCGGTTTGCCCGATCTGCTTGCTCCGGAATGGGGCGTAGCCACGACCAATGGCAAGCGCAAAATTACTGGTGGAGATGCGTATGTGGCCATAGTCCGTTTTCCCAAGCAGGGATTACCCATCATTGAAACAGTGAATACCTATGGCGCATCAGCCAAGAAAGGCAGTCCGCATTTTGATGACCAGGTGCCCTTGTTTCTGCAGCAAAAAACAAAAACCATGACCCTGGACAAGGCAAAGGTGCTGGCTACAGCCAAAAGGATTTATCATCCTGGTGAATGATACCCTTAAGGTTATTTTCCATTTGATTTTTCCGCAACAATCATCGGACCAAACCGGTTGAACTTCTTTCGGGAATTGCCATTGTACCAAACATCCGGATGGTCACTGTCAAGGATGAGCGCATTCAGGCAATCTTCCTTTTGAAAATGTTCGGCGAACTCTCTCATGCTTGCTTCCATGCAGGCGAAATAAACCTTTCCGTTTTTTTTGATGCCCACTCCATTGCGAAGGGCTTTGGTTCTGTTGGGAAGTGCAGCATTGATGCGTCCGTCAATCAACAGCATTGGACCAGACTGTATGGCCCAGATGGCATTTTTGTAAGCCCGTTTTGATTGCAATGGATCAATGAATGCACCCGAAGCATTGATGTGGAAAACACCACAGGGTTGAATTTCCAGGTTTACTTTGGTATTCTGTACTGTTTTGATGGGATGCATCACTTGCCCATTTTCAATGTAGAGTCCGATACTTGAAAACGCCCCACTAAACTTCCCCACACCGGTGATGAATTCGATATTTTTGTTTGTTTTCAGCAAGCGTTCAAATGTCATGTAAGGAATGCCTTTGCTGTCCTTCCAATACATTTTTATGGAGGAGGCATCAAAAGTCTGGCATTCTGTATGCAGATAAGCCACCAGGGCCACGATCAACAATTTGGTTTTCATTTTTCTCGCATTAGGGTGGGCAAAGTTCCATCAAAATTGTCTCTTTTGCCAAGAATTTTCTCAAGGTCTTCCTTGTATAGCATTTCAAACTTGAGCAGTTGCGCTGCCACTTCAATCAACAGGGATTTTTTCTCAATGAGCAGCGCCTTGGTTTTTTCATAATTGCTTGATACCAGCATCCTGACTTCCTCATCAATCATCTTTCCCGTTTCCTCGCTGTAGGGTTTAAGAAATCCATTGTTTGTGGTTCCGGTCGAATCGTAGAAACTGATGTTTCCAATTTTGTTGCTGAACCCAAAATACAGGACCATGTTATAGGCCTGTTTGGTTACTTTTTCGAGGTCATCCAAAGCGCCAGATGATACTTCGCCAAAGATGATTTCTTCTGCAGCCCTTCCTGCCAGGGCAGCACAGAGCTGTTCTTCGAATGCGGATGCAGAGCGGATGTTTCTCTCTTCCGGTAAGTACCAGGCTGCGCCCAGGGATTTCCCTCTAGGGATAATGGAGACCTTCAACAATGGATCAATGTGCTTGAGCATCCAGCTGGCCACTGCATGGCCCGCCTCATGGTAGGCAATGATCAGTTTTTCTTCAGGCGAAATGATCTTGCTTTTTCTTTCCATACCAGCCACTACTCTTTCAATGGCTTCGAGAAATTCCGTTTTGCCAATTTTATCTTTTTTATTCCTTGCTGTGATAAGGGCCGCTTCATTGCAAATATTGGCAATGTCTGCACCGGAAAAGCCAGGCGTCTGGCTGGCAAGCATGTGCATGTCCAATTCCTCTGCCATCACTAAAGCGCGGACATGCACTTTGAAAATTTCTTCCCTTTCTTTCAGGTTGGGGAGCTCCAGGTAGATATGCCTGTCGAACCGACCAGGCCTTAGCAATGCAGGATCGAGTAGGTCTGCCCTGTTGGTAGCAGCCAATACAATCACCCCGCTATTGGTATCAAATCCATCCATTTCCGTCAGCAATTGATTGAGTGTGCTTTCCCGCTCGTCATTGGATCCACTCAGGTAGGCGCCCTTGCCACGCGACCTTCCAATGGCATCAATCTCATCAATGAACACAATGCAAGGTGTTTTTTCCTTCGCGGTTTTGAAAAGGTCCCTCACGCGTGAAGCCCCTACACCAACAAACATCTCAACAAAGGCCGATCCGGAAATGGAAAAGAAGGGAACCTTGGCTTCACCTGCCACTGCTTTTGCCAGCAATGTTTTTCCTGTACCGGGAGGGCCAACAAGGATGATGCCCTTGGGAATTTTCGCTCCCACTTTTGTGAATTTTTCCGGGGCCTTTAGAAATTCCACAATTTCTTTTACTTCCGTTTCAGCTTCTTCCAGTCCTGCCACATCATCAAATGTGATAAGGCTCGCCTCTTTTTCCATCAGTCGGGCATTGGATTTTCCGAAATTAAAAATGGAGCTGCCTCCGCCACCAAGCCCAGACATCCGTCCTGCCATCATGTTCCAGAAGAAAAAAAGCAGGGCCAACGGTATCAACCAGCTGATCAGCTCAGGGAACAACCTGCTGGATTGTGCATACCGGATCTCTGTTCTTTCTTTTGCTGGAATATTTTTTTCCGCATCCTCCATTTTCTTTTCGAAGGATTCCACCGAACCAATACTGAACCAAAAATGCGGCCCGGGCTGGGTTTCATCTCCAAATTTTTTCTTGAGGCTTTTTTTGAGATAAGGGTCGTTGATTTTTTCTTTTTTGATGTAAACCTCAACTTTCTCTTTGTTGATGACCACTAGTTTTTCAATGGCGTTTCTGCTGAGCATTTCATTCATGAAAGTCTGCCAGCTGATTTCCTTCTCCGTTGATGCATCTCCCATCAGGGTGGGAAGCAGAAATAACCCTGCAACCATAAGGATGACCAGCCAGTAAACTGGAAGCCTGTATCTTGGGGTATTTTTGTTTTCTTTTTTGGGTTGTTCAGGTATTTTATCCATCTATTGTTTCTGAGCGTAAATGTTATTTTTTTCGCTTCTTTAAAACATGACGCTCCTCATCAATCCCTCTGATTGTTGTACAAGCCTCTATCCATGCATAAAAAAACACCCTTGTTGAAGGGGTGCTTTTGGTTGGTTTCTCAGAGGATAATCTTATGCGGATTCAAAAAACTCTTCGTAGATCACTTCGATTTTGTTCTCCACCTCATTTACGCCAGGTGTTGCCCAGGCAGTGTTTTCCGCTTCCTCTTTTTCGTAGTGCGATTTAACGTTACCCCTTAAAATCACTTTTGATCCCAGCACTTCCAGGCGGATGTTATCGGCTTCATGTCCAGCAGTGGTGATAAAGCTTTCCCTGATCCTTTGCTTGATGTCGATGCTGGATGGTTTTTGTTTTACCACAATCATGTTGTTCACCCCTTTTACGCCGGTGAGTTTCACGATAGCATTTTTTGCCGCGAGCCGCTGATAGCCCCATTCTACGGTACCTTCCATTGAAACGGTTCCATTTTCAACCTTGACCTTGATCTTGTCATCCGGCACAGAACTGTCCCATCGCAAGGCATTGACACAGGCTTCGGCAATCTCTGTATCAGATTTTCTGTTTACCGGCGAGATGCCCACCTGAATATCCAAGGCAACAGCTTTAACGCCAATGACATTTTTGGTGACCCTTTCAGCGGCCATTTTTTTGGGGTAGGTGTCAACAATTCCAGAGAGTGTTACAATGCCGTTGTTTACAGAAACACCGATTTGAGCAGCATTCAGTTGCGGCTCCCATTTGAGTTGATTTTGCACATCAGTTTGAATT
>JBIJAE010000282.1:0-2708 GCA_044345895.1 Chitinophagaceae bacterium | reverse complement strand
CTTATGGAACCAAAGGCAATATGAGAGGCAGACAAACAGACGGGAACAAAGAGATTATTTGCTTCGGATTTTTTGGGAACAATTGATTTGTAGCTAATGGGGAAAGGACTTGAAACATGGGCTTCAACATTGCCTTCGTTTTTTACAAACCCGTTCAGGTCTACATACCGTTGAATATTATGAGAATCCATGCCGTAAGCCCCCATGCCCACAGGATCCTGAACAATTTCCAATTTCTCACAATTTTTCTGGCTCATCACATAATCACTGATCATGCGCCTTGCTTCCCGAATATACAATTGACCAGACCAACCATCACCAGTTTCAAATTCATCTTTGCACATCCCCCATTTTGAAACCACATCCCTCACTTGTGTTGGAATACGAGGGTGATAAGCCAACGACCACATCAAGCCCTGCTGATACTTTTTATGGCGATCGGCAATTTTTAACCGCTCTTCATAGCTTGCTTCTGGATAAGCATAATTTTGACCTATAAAATCTGTTGAGAATCCCTTTTGATTGTTTGTATCGGTTTTTCTGTTGGGCATATCTGCATTGATCCAGGGCACCAGAGGATCTCCATAATCGTACATCTTGCTAACCAACCCATCAGCAGCCTCGTAATTTCTGAAAAGCAATTCATAGTCCATGTCATTGTATCCCTCAGGCTTCAGAAATGGAATCCTGTTTTCAGGATGATCTGTCAGTGTCATCCGGTAACAGTATGCCTGGATTTTATGATCCGCCTTACCATCAATGCCAGGTTTATCTTTACTGATGAACGGCAACAAACCACTTTGGGGATTCCCTTTAACAACATAAGGATCTACACCTTCGATGAAATTGTGGTAATATCCGTTCATAGAAACGGTTTTACGCAGTGTCAAACCCAGTTTGTTGGCCTGAACGCCATTCAGGGTTTCGCCATATTGTTTGTTAGACTCCCTGCCAACGGTATAACTCACGCCAGCAGCAGCCATCAGATCTCCCTCATAAGTGCAGTCAATGAACATTTTCCCACTGTACACTTCCCCAGTTTCCATTTGAATGGACTTGATTGACTCCTTCAACTTGACGACCCCGTTTTTCCGATTCAACTGTTGCTGGTAAACCAGGGTAATGTTTTTCTCTTTGCTCAACATTGCCTTGTATACTTTCAATGCTGCTGAAGGTTCAAAAGTCCACATCGCATCCTCATTGCTTGAAGTCCGGGTTTGTCCGCCATCCCGATACGTTTCTCTTTTTTGCCAAATCCAATTCTCAGACTGCTGATAATACTGCTTGATATTTTGATAAAACTCGCGGGACAATCCACCAATGGCTTGTTTATTTCCAATGTCTGTTTGGCCCAGCCCGCCTGAAGTCAACCCACCGATGCGACCACTGGGTTCAATTAGAACTACTTTTTTTCCCATCCTTGAGCCCTGTATTGCAGCAGAAATTCCTGCAGATGTAGCCCCATAAATCACCAGATCATAGGCTTGATTTGCCTGGCCGATGGCTTTTTGCAACAAAAGGATTAAACAGATAGACAACAAATACTTGGCGGGTTTCACGCAAGAAAAAAAAGAACGTTTACTGATCATGGGAAATAAATTTATTCAACTTCATTTATGCGCTTTAAAAGCATCCAAACCCCAAGCATCCTGCCAATGTAATGAAAATTGATTGTTCCGAATATCCAAAGGCAACCAGATGTATCGACTTTCATAAGGATGATCTGGTTTATTGACATCAAACATGGCAATGTAAGTGTCTTCACGTCCTTGTACCTTCAAAATAAAAGTGGATTGGCCTCCAAATGTTTTTTCAGGCCCCATACCATTGACTGGATTGACACCCAAACAGGGATTGCCATGGTATTCCCATGGGCCTGTAAGGGACGTGCTGGTGAAATACCGAGCAGGATTGGGATCCCAGCCGGTGGATCCGGAAGCCAGCAAATGATAAACCCCATTGCGCTTCACGATTGCGGGTGCTTCAGTTTTGTCTAGAATTCCTGCGCAAACAACATATTCTCCCGCCGGCAACAGATAGTCATCATTCATTTTTCCTACAACAAAAGCCTTGCCAGGTTTTCTCACTGTAAGGTGATACAAATCCCCATTTTCCTCCTGGTGCATGGCGAAATCACCTGAACCATTTGGAGAATTGGCTCCCAGGAATTTGTGGCTGTACCTGAAGGGGCCAGTCGGACTTTTTGAAAGGGCTACACCAACAAACCCTGTTTCTACACCGAAACCTTTTAGGTACAATTTAAAAAAAGCAACAAAATTACCTGACCTGGCGTTGAAGACAACTTTAGGACGGTCAAAATTACACTCATAGGCAAGATCTTGGGTATCATCCCCTTTGACCAAATTGAGTACCATTCCCATATCGTACCATTTCACTAAATCCTTGGAAGAATAGCAATGGATTCCGCCATCAGCATGTTTCGCTTCCGATAGGCCTTGTATTTTGTGTGTACCATACCAGTAATAAATACCATTGTGGTAAAGAACCCCTCCTCCATGCGCATTGATGGGCTCACCACGTGAGTCATTCCACAATGCACCGGGTTGAATCTTCAACTTGGAAACCATTTGCTGGGCCTGCAAAAAACCCATATTAAAAAAGATAATCAGCAGTATTAAATGCTTCATGCCCGCATCATTATACTTGAATATAAACAATTTTCTAATTAGGTGTATGTCGATGCGGAT
>JBIJAE010000040.1:0-9295 GCA_044345895.1 Chitinophagaceae bacterium | reverse complement strand
TATGGTTGAGTTGGGAGGTGAGGTTTATGCATCTGGTAAAAACTTGTCTGGAAAAGAGTGGGTAATTGGTATTGAGGGGCCTGATGTTTACAAAGGAGATGACCATTTTATAGCTAAGAAGATCATTTTGTCAGATATGGCTGTAACTACCTCTGGCAGCATGAAAAAATTTCGAAAATTGGGCAATCGTTATTGGAGCCACATCATTGATCCACGCACAGGTTTGCCAGTAGACAATGGAATTGTGTCTGTCACCGTTATCGGAAAAGATGCTATTACCGCTGATGCCTATGACAATGGTTTTATGGTCATGGGTATTCAATCATCTTTATTGAGCGCCAATAAATCCAAGGATTTGGGCGTTTACATTGTTTATGTTAAGGCTGATGGTTCTTTGTCAGATACGTCCAATGCTTATTTTAAGCAGTTTTTATACAATCAATGACTTTCTTTTTTATTGAATTACATACTGATCCCTTGCATAAATGTCACGCCTGAAATTTAGTTTCCCATGTTCATCAATGAATGCTGTAAAATAAAGGATATATACATCCGTCTTTTGTTTTAAAAATACCGTTGTTTCCTTTTCCATTTTCATGGCTTCATTTATTTTTTCCAGGGTCCATTCATTCTGATCCTCAAGCAAAAACAATGCCATTTTCACAGGTTCTTCAATCCTTATGCAACCATGACTGAATGCCCTTGAATACTCATTAAAAAGTGTCTTTGCTGGAGTATCATGCATGTACATGTTATAGGCATTGGGGAAGATAAATTTCACGCCACCAAGCGCATTCCAGGAGCCTGGTTTTTGCCTTATTTTTCCATCATACCATTCCATTTTATTCTGTTCAAGGTATCCTGGATTTTTAGCTATTGCAGGCAATATCTCCTTGTACATGATACTTTTGGGTATGTTCCAATAAGGCGCAAAAACAACGTACTGCATAGTGCCCTTGAATATGGCTGTCTTGTCAGACTCTTTTCCTATAACAATTTTACTGCTGAAAACAGGTGAATATTTTTTCATGGCAGTCAATTCAAATGCCGGAATATTGACAAGGATGTATTTATCGCCAAAGTTTTCAGGCAGTTGAAGGCATCTTTCCATATTCACTTTTATTTGAAGGATTCTTTTTCCCACCGGAATATTCAATGCATTCAAGGTAGCCAAACCAATTTTTCCATCAGGCTCTAATCCATTTCTTGTTTGAAATCCGATTATATCCGTTTCCAGATTTTTATCAAATATGCTTGATGTATCTTTTGCATTCGTTTCATCTGTAATTGCCAGACGTTTTCGAATATGCTTGACCAATTCATTGCTATCACCGAGTTGTATGGTTTTCTTTTTCCATTGTATTTTATTCCATCCGCCATCCCTCTCAATAAGCTGATACCGGATGATTTCTTTTTCAAGTCTTTGATGACAAATGGATCTGATAGAGACAGTGTCTTTGGTTATGGTTTCATATCCCTGGGCCTTTAGCTGACTGAGACAAGAAATAATAATAATGAGTAAGAGAAGGGTATGACATCTCATACCATTAATGTAGGCAATAAAAAAGCCCCCTGGATACAGGGGGCTTGGTAAAGTTTTGCGTTAATATTATTCCGCAACGATTTCGAGCGCAATTTCGGTTTCGTTTCCGTTTCCGAAATCAACTTTTGCTTTGTAGCTTCCCAATTCCTTGATTTCATCAAGCAATTGAATGCGACGGCGATCGATTTCATATCCCTTCTGCTCACGAATTGCCTTGGCAACCTGAACAGTGGTAACACTACCGAAGATCTTTCCAGTAGTACCGGTTTTGGCACCAATGGTTACAGGACCTTCCTGTAATGCTGCGATAACCTTGTTGATTTCAGCAAGCATCTTCTCTTCTTTCTTCCTTATTTGCTTTAGGCGCTCCTCAAGTTGCTTAAGGTTTGAAGTGGAAGCTTCTACTGCGAATTTCTGTGGGATGAGAAAATTACGTGCATAGCCGTTTTTCACGGTTACCACTTCATTTGCTCCACCAAGGTTGTTAACGTCTTGAATTAAAATAATCTGCATAATGTTCTTTTTAAAAGTTTTACCAACTCCAATCCCGTTTTAGGGACTGTCACACCATCAGGTGATTAGGTTGGAGGTTCTACTTCAACAAATCTGTTACGTATGGCAACAATGCCATCTGACGACCACGTTTGATGGCTTCAGATACTTTGCGCTGATACTTCAGAGAGTTACCTGTGATGCGGCGTGGCAACATTTTGCCTTGCTCATTCAGGAACTTCTTTAAAAATTCGCCGTCTTTGTAATCGATGTAACGGATACCATATTTCTTGAAACGGCAGAATTTCTTCCTTGGTTTCTCGGTTTTAATGGCTGTCAGGTACTTGATCTCATTTGCTTTTGCCATGATATTAGCCCTCCACTGCTTTTTCGGTTCCGGTAGATACACCACTTCTCTTTTTTGTGTTATACTCGACGGCGTATTTATCGAGTTTGATAACAATGTGACGGAGTACCTGCTCGTCACGCAGGAGCTGAATCTTCAGCTTTTCATTCATGTCGGATGGCGCTACATATTCCATAACCCAGTAGATTCCCGTAGTCTTCTTCTGGATGGGGTAGGCCAGTGATTTCAACCCCCAGGGGTTGCTATGTACGAGAGAACCACCGCCAGCAGTGATAAAATCGACATATTTCTTCTGAGCAGTTTTGAATTCTTCCTCGCTCAGAACAGGGGTAAAAATCACCATCAATTCATAATTTTGCATAAACCCTGTATTTATTGATTTGATAATGGGGGGCGAAGGTAATGCTTTTTTGCCATTTTTGCCTATATTTTATTCTCATTTTGTCTTTTTTTATCCTGGGCCATCATTCGCATGAATGCCAACCTGTCACTTTTGGGTCTTGGCATTCATTTTGTCCGCAGCAACTAAAACATAGTATATGCAAAAAGGACAAATACGGGTTCAGACTGAGAACATTTTCCCCATCATCAAGAAGTTTCTCTACAGCGATCACGACATTTTCCTGCGTGAACTTATTGCCAATGCGGTAGACGCCACCCAAAAACTAAAGGCGTATTCATCTGCTGGCGAGGCGAAAGGGGAACTGGGGGAATTGCGCATTGATGTAATATTGGACAAAGAAGCCAAAACCCTGACGATTGCCGATCGGGGTATCGGTATGACGGCAGAAGAGGTTGACAAATACATCAACCAGGTGGCTTTTTCCAGCGCTGAAGAATTTCTGGCAAAATACAAAGGTCAAAACGAGGCCAATATTATCGGTCATTTCGGTCTTGGATTTTACAGTGGTTTCATGGTGAGTGAGAAAGTTCAGCTCAGCACCCTTTCTTACAAGGAAGGCAGCGAAGCTGTTGTTTGGGAATGTGACGGCAGCCCTGAATTCACATTGCAACCTGCTGATAAAAAAAAGCGAGGTACTTCCATTACTCTTTTCATCAATGAGGAAAGCCAAGACTTCCTTGATGCTGCCAAAATAAAGGGAATTTTGGATAAGTTCTGTAAGTTCCTTCCTGTGCCTATTTTCTTTGAAGAAAATCAAATCAACAATACCAATCCTGCATGGGTGAAAAAACCTGCAGAACTGGAGAAGAAGGACTATGAAGAGTTTTACAAATCACTGTATCCATTCAATGAAACTCCGTTGTTCTGGATCCACCTAAATGTCGACTATCCTTTCACTTTGACGGGTATTCTTTATTTCCCCAAGATCAAGCAATCGTATGAAATCCAAAAGGACAAGATTCAACTCTACTCCAACCAGGTCTTTGTAACTGACGAGGTCAAAGATATTGTTCCCGAGTTTTTGATGCTGTTACAAGGTGTAATTGATTCGCCAGACATTCCGCTCAATGTAAGCAGGAGCTATTTGCAAGGAGATCCCAATGTAAGAAAGATCAACAGCCATATCACCAAAAAAGTAGCAGACAAACTGGATGAGATTTTCAGAAACGAGCGGAAAGAGTTTGATCACTGATGACAAGTTCCGTGAGAAGGCAGACAAGTTCCACATCATGCAGGATGCTGCTTCCGGGTCTTTCTACACACTGGAAGAGTACAGGACTGCTGCAGAGAACTTGCAGAAGAACAAGGATGGTAAACTGGTCATTCTTTATACTACAGATCCTGTGCAGCAAGATGCGTATATCAAATCTGCTCAAGACCGGGGATATAAGGTTGTCAAAATGGATACGCTTGTAGATGCATCCTTTATCGGCCAAATAGAATCAAAATGGGATAATGTTCAGTTTACAAGAGTAGACTCAGACATTACAGAAAACCTCATTGACAAACAGGAAGACAACAATTCTGTGTTGTCAGAAAAAGAGGTTGAAAAGCTGAAAGCGATGTTTGATTTCAAGGTTGAAAACATCACCATCAATATTGAAGTGAAAGGATTGAGTGCAGATGCACCACCGGTTGTAGCAACCAGGCCTGAATTCATGAGAAGGATGAAAGACATGGCATCCATGAGTGGGCCCATGGGTAGCTTCTATGCCAACATGCCTGATGAAGTGCTGCTGACCGTCAATGGCAACAACAGTATTTTCACTGCAATTCTTGCAGACGAAAATGCAGAAATGCAGACCAAGCAAGTTCGTAATTTGGCTGACCTTGCCTTGTTGTCACAGGGCATGCTGAAAGGAGGTGAGCTCACCGCATTTATCACCAGAAGCGTGGAGTTGATGAAGGCATAGTGAAATACCTGCTATATTTTTTGATCAATCAGGACCGGCCAGCGCCGGTCCATTTTTTTCCTGCCACATCAAAATCGATGACCTTCATCTGAAGTGTGGTGACCCCCCTGAAATTATTTTCTTCTAGGGTAAAAACAATATCAAGACAGGAAGAATTCTCCAGCAAGCTGAAACGCTCTGCCATGTTGAATCCTATCCCTGTCATTCGCGCTCCATGCTGTTCTACTTCAAACCTTACATGTTCATCTTTTACAATACGGCAACCGGAGTCCTTTACATTTTGTAAACAGAAAACAGGTCGCATGTTCTCCGGACCAAATGGTTCCATTTGTTGCAAAATCCTGAAGAAGGAAGGTGTTAGGTCTTGAAGTGTTACAATGGCATCTATGACTATTTCTGGAACCAGTTGATCTTCGGTTAGTCGTGCGGAAGCGATCTCTTCAAATCTTTGTTGAAACTGCTCCAATTGATCGGGCATCAATGTCATCCCCGCGGCAAAATAATGACCACCAAAGCCCAAGAGCAAATCACTGCAATATTCAAGTCCGTCATGAATGTTGAATCCGGGAATACTTCTTGCGCTACCGGCAAGGATGTCTCCACTCATGGTAATGACGATGGTAGGTCTGTAATATTTTTCAAGTAGCCTGCTGGCCACAATACCAATGACTCCTTTGTGCCAGCCGGCATCGAATACAACCGTGGATTTTTTAGCTTGCAGTGAAGGATCGGCCAGCAGCATTTGAATGGCCTCTTCAGTAATTTGTGCATCTGCCTCTCTGCGTGAATTATTGTCGGTTTGCAGCAGGGCTGCAAGCAATTTTGCCTGCTCAGGATCTTTCTCTATGAACAACGATACAGCTTTCTTGGCATCGTCCATTCGTCCTGCTGCATTGATACGGGGGCCGATCATGAAGGAGAGGCTGCCAATGGTGATTTCTTTTCCGGATCCGCTCAATTCAATGAGCGCCTTTATGCCTGTGGATGGATGTGCATTTACCTGTTTGATGCCATGGTAAGCCAGGATCCTGTTTTCTCCTGTTATGGGTACAATATCTGCTGCTATTGCTGTGGCAACCAGTTCAAGATAGGGGAGGTATTCATTTTCTTCCAGGCCCAATTCAGCTGAAAGTGCTTGTATCAATTTGAAGCCAACGCCACAGCCACAGAGTTCTTTGTAGGGGTAAGGACAATCTTGCTGTTTTGCGTTCAGGATCGCAATGGCAGGGGGCAGCTCCGCGCCTGGGAGGTGGTGGTCGCAAACAATGGAATCAATGCCCAGGGCTTTTGCCTCTGCAATCAAATCCACAGACTTTATGCCACAATCCAAGGTAATCAGTAGCGAGAAACCATTTTCGGCTGCATATGCAATACCCTTGCTGGAAAGTCCATATCCTTCTCGGTATCTGTTCGGGATGTAGAACTCAAGTTGCTCCTTGTCATAAATCCTGGTAAGAAAGTCATACATGATGGCCACGGAGGTGGTTCCATCGACATCGTAATCACCATATACAAGAATTTTCTCCTGTTGTGCGATGGCATCGATGATTCTTTCGACAGCGAGTGGCATGTCCTTCATCAGGAATGGATCATGCAAAGTGGTCAGGTCTGGTCTGAAAAATAACCTGGCTTTCTGGTAGTCATCTATTCCCCTGTGGGCAAGAATGCCACAGAGTGTTGGATGAATTTTCAATTCATTTCTCAGTGTTTCCGTTGCTTGAGCAGGCAGGTTGATTGTTCTCCATCGCTTTGGGGATGCACACATCTTATTTTTTTCTTTCAGTTGTGAAGGTTACCATTTCTGAAAGTGCGTCCCTTGCTTCTGAAGGAGGAAAACTTTCAAGCAGTTCGAGGGCTGCTTTTTTGTAGGAGGCCATCACATGTTCTGCATATTGAATGCCACCAGCTTTTTTCACCTCATCAATTACAAGCTGAACGCTTGACTTGTCTTTGTTTTTATTTTTAATGATATAAATGAGGTTTCTCCTGGTCTCTGCAGAAACCGTTTTCAGGGTATAGATGAGTGGCAGGGTTAGCTTTTTCTCCCGGATATCGTTACCTGTTGGTTTGCCGACATCTGCCGAGCCGTAATCAAAAAGATCATCCTTTATCTGAAAGGCAATTCCTGTATTTTCGCCAAAAAGACGCAATTTTTCAGTCAGTGCCTCATCCTGGCTGGCAGAAAACGCGCCTGCAGCACAGGCAGAGGCCAACAGAGAGGCCGTTTTGTTCCTGATGATGGAGAAATAATCCTCTTCCGTAATGTTGAGTAACCTGGACTTTTCAAGTTGTAACAACTCACCCTCACTCATTTTTCTGACTGCATTGGAAAGAATTTCCAACACCTTGAAATCCTTGTTCTCAAGTGAAAGCAGCAATCCTTTGGCCAAGAGATAATCCCCAACCAACACCGAAGCTTTGTTTTTCCAAAGTGCAGATACAGAGAAAAAACCCCTTCGTTCTGATGCCTCATCTACAACATCGTCATGAACCAGGGTAGCAGTATGCATTAGTTCTACCAAAGAAGCGGCCCGGTAGGTAACCGGCGTAATCTCCCCGCACAGCTTTGCTGAAAGCAAAACAAACATGGGCCTGAGCTGCTTTCCCTTGGTTTTTACAACATATTTCAAAATCCTGCCTAACAAGGGGACATTGCTTTTGACGGCCTCTTTGAAAAGCGATTCGAACTGCTTTAGTTCAACGGCAATTATTTCTTGTGGTTTTATCATTGCTGGACTGCGAACTTACGCAATATTTTCCTCGCATGTTGCTACTTTTCCAGTGGGTATTAACCCAAAATGGCCATAAAGCCCTAAAAGAATAGGCTGATAGCATTTTTTCATATTTAACAACGAAAAAACAGCGTTATTTATTTGAATATTAAAACTTTACCTCTACATTTGTATAGCATGGTAAGTCCGTGTCAAAAATCTTTAAACTAACAAACACAGCTATGGCAAGTAAAAAGTATGCTTTTATCCTTGGTCTCTTGGCCCTGGTGATGACTACCCAGGCACAAATGTCTGCAACGGGTGGATCTGATTGGAAGGACTCTTCTTTGATTCCTCCATCAAGAATGGCTCAACACAATGAGTTCCTCAACAACCAGTACATTTTCCCTGCAAAACCACGCAACCAGTGGGAAGTGGGTTTGAAATTTGGATCACCAAGTGTTAGCGGTGATGTCAGTTCAGTATTCCCTAACTTTGGATACGGCCTGCATGTCAGAAAAGCAGTCGGATACATCGTTTCTTTCCGTGGTGAGTTTTTCAGCGGTACCGCTACAGGGTTGAGCTGGAAGAGTGACCTCAACTACATGCAGAACCCTGCATGGAGGAACAATGGATACAGGGGGCACCAGAGGACTTATGGTGGTGTAAACAACAGTGTTGGTCTTATCCCTGGTACTGACAGGGTATTCTACAACTACAAGACCAAGATCAATGACCTGAGCTTCCAGACCCTTTTCAACCTGTCTAACATCAGGTTCCATAAGGCTGAGCCTAAGTTTGGTTTGTACGCAATTGTAGGTGTTGGTGTTACTTTCTATGAGACAAACATTGACGCACTCAATGCCAGTGGTCAAAAATACAATTTCAACTCTATCCCCAGCGGAACATGGGAAACCCGTGCCGATACCAAGAGTGCTGTAAAGGCTATTCTTGATGGAACGTATGAAACAGCTGGTGATGCAAACACATCTACAAATTCCAAATTGTTTGGTCAAACTGCAAGGGCAAGTGCTACCCTCGGGGTTGGTGCTGCATTCAAGCTTTCAAAGCGTGTAAACCTTGCTATCGAAGAGCGCTTTACTTTTGTTAAAGATGATCTGTTGGATGGCCAGCGTTGGGGTGCTACTCCAGTGGGTGATGCTACATTGACAACACACTACGATACCTTCAATTTCTTGTCTGTTGGCTTGAACATCAACATTTTCTAAATTTCACTAACCCTCATCAAATTTTCCAAATATGAAACTGAATAAAATATTCTCGATTCTGTTCTTGGGTTTGTTCCTCCTCGCAGGATTGGACACCTTTGCACAGAAAAAATCTAAGTCTGTCGAGCCTCTTTACTGGAAGAATCCACTTGAATTTTCTTATGGCGAATTGAATTCACCCAAGAGAATGAAAATGCCAAAGGTTGTTCTTGATGATGCTGATGGAGACGGTGTTGCAGACCAGTTTGACATGGAGCCCAATACACCTGCTGGAGCCCCTGTTGACACCCATGGTGTTAGCAAGGATACAGATGGCGATGGCGTTCCTGATTACAAGGACAAGCAATTGATCACTCCTACAGATTGTCAACCAGTTGATGCAAATGGTGTTGGAAAATGCCCTGAGCCTCCTTGCTGCAAGAACATGGTTGTTCCTGCACCAGTAACTTGCAACATGGGCAATATCCCAAGTGTAAGCTTTGCAAAATCATCTTCTACATTGTCTAAAGAAGCTCAAAGTCTTTTGGCTTCAACTGCTGACAGGTTGAAAAACAACCCTGCTTGCAAGGTATTCATCACTGGATATGCAGAAGCTTCCAAAATCAGCCAACAGTTGAGCTGGGATAGGGTAAATGCA
>JBIJAE010000281.1:0-2726 GCA_044345895.1 Chitinophagaceae bacterium | reverse complement strand
TGACAAATTTTCTGGTTGCACAGGATCAGGGTTTGGATACCCTCGCATTGAAGGCAGAATTGTCTTCCATGAAAAATGACAGCCTGATCAACGAATTGAGGAGCATGCTTGATTCTGCAGGGCGTAACCAAAGTTTTTTTTCCATCAATCTCTCTGCAAGCAACAGGCTCTTCAGTACAAAAAACAATGCTTTTAATTCACAACAGTCCAATGCAGGCGTAATGGCCATCTTGCCCAGTGTTTCATACATCCACAAATCAGGATTAGGATTCTCTGCCACTGGTTATGCGAGGAGTATAGACGCAAAGCCATCCCTTTACCAAATGGCTTTGAGCCCATCTTATGACCACATCGGTGATAAAGCGATGTATGGCATCTCTTACACTTATTACAACAAAAATGAGCAATTGACTACTGCTGTTACACCTTATGATCACGAAATCTATACCTATGTTCAAGACCGGAAATCATGGCTAAGGCCCGCCCTTGCATTGGGTTGGGCAGAAGGGCAGTACCAGGACGTGTCCACCATTCCATTGAGATTGAATGGTAATTATTTTTGGATAAGAGATACATCCAATATGATGCTCAATGACTTCTCTCTCAGTGCATCTGTTTCACATTCGTTTTCATTTAGCGAACTGCTTGGCAAGAACGACATGCTGTTGATTGTGCCACAGCTCAGCCTTATTGGCGGACTGCAAAGCTATTCCACTGTTTCAAGGTCTGTTGTGTTGGGTACCAGAAACAGGGCGATTGAGCTTGATCGTATCCGGAAATTGTACAATGTTTCAAGTACCGAAATTTCAAATTTTACGCTTCAGACTGCTGCCTTTTCAACCAATATTTCCTGGTACAAGAAAGCTTTCTCCGTTTCTGCGGGTTATTTTTTCGCCTATTATTTTGACAGTGGCATGGCCAACAGAACTGCTCATATATTCAATTTGAGTACAGGTTTGACGTTTTAGTATTTTTTTATAATCTTTTGATTGGATATGCCATTGCATCGGATTACTTTCATGTCATGAAATCATTTCATCAACAAAACTGATCGTATGAAAAAAGTTATCTTGATCTTGTTCATGGGAATCTTGACCACTGGAATAAATGCACAAGGGTTTAAAATTGGCGTAAAGGCTGGTTCAAACATCACCGATGTAACAGGACTTCAATTCAAGGATGGATTCAACTATGGTTACCATGCCGGTATATTTTCTGAAATCATGTTCTCCAAGTATCTTGGTATACAGCATGAAGCATTGTGGAGCCAGACCAATCTCACCAGGGCCAATTCAATCTCATCCATCTATCAACCTTCCCTTGGTACACTTACCAGCATCGAATTGACTTATCTCTCTATTCCTGTTCTCTTGAACATCAGACCGACAAAATTGATTACCCTTCAGGCTGGCCCGCAGTTTGGCATCCTGGTAGACAAAACCCAAACTGCAACTGCCAACGCAGGAAATGCATTCAGAAATGGAGACCTTTCAATGGTTGGCGGCGTTCAGTTCAACATGTTCAAGCTAAAGTTCTATGGGCGTTATCTCGCGGGCTTGAGCAATATCAATGATATTAGTGACCAAGACAAATGGAAAAGCCGGTCTTATCAATTGGGGGTGTCTCTGGCTTTTTAAAATTTATATCCCTCATCAGATCCCGGTCATTGGCCGGGATTTTTTGTTGGCATCAAAGTTGGGATATATACGGAGTAACCCCAGAAACCATTTTGGGGTAAGAGGAATATGTCATATTGTCTTAAAAGCCTAAGCATGGAACTTAAAATGAATTTTTTACAACAGGAGGATGAAGTGGACTTCATGCCCATCATACCATTCAATGAAAATGAGGGTGATGGTACCGATGATACACTGATTCCAAAGGAACTGCCTTTGTTGCCGCTCAGGAATACCGTTCTTTTTCCAGGCGTCGTCATACCCATTACCGTTGGAAGGGACAAGTCTATCAAGGCCATCGCAGAGTCTTACAAGACTGACAAATTGGTAGGTGTACTTTCCCAAAAAGACAGCAATATTGAAGATCCGGGTATTGGAGATCTTGTAACTGTAGGTACAGTGGCCAAGATCATCAAGCTCATCAAGATGCCGGATGGGGGTACTACCGCCATATTGCAGGGTAAAAAACGATTTACCCTTCTAAAGGTTACAGCTGAAGATCCTTATTTCAAAGGTGAAGTAGCGGTCATTGAAGAGGAAGTAATCAAGGATGATCAGTCATTCGATGCCTCTGTAGCTTCCATCAAGGATTTGGCTGGCCAGATCATTCAGCTTTCTCCCAATATCCCGACAGAGGCCTCCATTATTCTGAGGAATATCGAGAATCCTTCTTTCCTGATTCATTTTGTGGGAAGCAACCTGAATTGTGATCTTTCTGAAAAGCAACAGTTGCTGGAATTGAGTGACATGCGGCAAAGGGCTGAAATGCTGTTGAACCTCTTGCAGAAAGAACTCCAGTTCGTTGAGCTGAAAAACAAGGTAACGACCAAGACCAAGACCGAACTGGACAAGCAGCAGAGGGATTATTTCCTTCAACAACAGTTGAAAAGCATCAAGGAGGAACTGGGCGGAGATTCAAATGACCGCGAGATTCAGGAGATGAAGAAAAAGGCAGAGTTGAAAAAATGGACGCCTGCTGCAAAAGAACTTTTTCAGAAGGAAATTGAGAAGCTGGAAAGAATGCACTCCAGTACACCTGATTACTCTACA
>JBIJAE010000279.1:0-2740 GCA_044345895.1 Chitinophagaceae bacterium | reverse complement strand
AAGTCCTTGAGAATGATTTTTCGGGATCCGGTAACAGGATCAACCAGGTAAATATCTTTTTTTGTTCCACCTTCCCATTGCATGGCTACCCTCTTTCCTTTGTCACTCATGCCAAGGAATTGTTTTCCATCACCTTCTGCTGCAATCATCACCTGTGGAATGTCAAGATCAGCCAGCTGTGTGAGTTTTTTAGTGGAAAGGTCTACTATGGCCAGGTAAGACTTCCGGTTTTCGATCTCTGCTGTACGCAATTGATAGGGCTGTAGATAATCATCATTGTAATGCCAAACATCCAGCTTTACAAGATCAATGTCGATGAGGGCGGTATCCTTGATAGGCTTGATGGGAGCCGTTCCCAGAAAAAGTCGCTTACCTGATTTACTGAAATTGGGAACATAGTTTTCACTGATGGTCCAGTTGATTTTCATGCCGGGTGTAAACTTATCTGCCAATACGGTAGCCGCTGCATCGCCATTCTGCCAATACCATAATTTATGAAATTTCTGTAGAGACTTGAATGCACTGTCGCGTTCTGCGACAAATGCAACCTGGTATCCATCTTCATCGATGGCAAAATTCCTAATATCATTTCCTCCTACCAACAGGGTATCAAAGCGATCTTCAACAGCTCGCCAGATGTACACCATTGGCTTGATGCTTTTGTTGGATTTGCTGGAGGAAGATTCTACCAACAAAATCTTGCCGTTTTTACTCCAGAGATAATCGCTTGTCAGGGGAAGTGTCTTGGGATTTTTTTGTCCCAGCCTCAACACCACGAGTTCAGTCCCTTCCTGCACAGCTGCTGCGGCTCCTTCATCTCCTTCGGCATCTGCGATTTCGTCATCATTCTCTCCTGTTGCAGTCAGTTTTCTTTTTTGTTTTTTATCGGGAACCTGCTCAATGATGAGCGGAATCTGTTTTTTGGCAGTATCTTGTTTTTTGGCGGCAGTATCTTTTGCCATGGGCATTTTTACTGAATCGGCAGGCTTTTTGATCAATTGATAGGCCAGCAATCCACCTGCTTTTTCAGGCATCTTGTATGAGCTGACACCAGCAATTTTTTCCAATGATCGTTGTCCCAGATTAAAAATCCCAAGCGAATCTTTTGGGAATTCATCCGGCCTCTTTTTCTTGATTTTAGCATTTCTAGTGTCTGCAAAAAAAGGTTTTATTTTAAAAACAAGAAAACGACCGTCCTCTGAAAACGAGATAGTGTACCCCCTTGGAATGGTTGTAGAAAAAGAAGAATCTGTTTTTTGCAACACCAACTTTCCGTCTCCCTCCTGCGGTTCAACCGTATAGGCAATCCATGTTCCATCGTTGTTGATTTTTCGTTCACCAATCGACTGCCATCCATCATAAACGCTATGGTCCAACGGCTTTTTTTGGCTCCAACCCATAAGACTGAAGCAAAAGAATGACAATACAAACAGAAATGATTTTTTACAGTGGCGCATGTGGTTGGAATTTGAGTTGAAATTAACGAATTGGCCGTAAAAACAGTTCAATTGTTATCCTGTTGAGCCTTGGAATCTCTCCAAACTTTCAAAGTTTGCAATACCACGGTCAGGATAATGATGGAAATACCAGCATAGAAGGATGGACCCAACATTTCGTGTTCATTGTAAAGCAAAAAAGCCAGCAGGATTCCATAGACTGGTTCGAGGTTGAAGCTGAGATTAACGGTGAATGGGGATATTTTGGACAATGCCCTTACTGACAGGTTGAAGGCAAGAACAGTGCAGAAAAGGCTCAGGAACAAGAGCCAAAACAGGTCTTTGGCATCAGGAAAATAACTGACCACTGGAGTATACAGCAAGTAAATGGGTACAACCAGGTTCAGTACCATCCACCCACCTCCTATTTCATAAAAAGTGATGGTATCTGCATCATGTTTTCCAACAAACCTTTTGTTGAGGATAGGAAAAATGGTAGCCAGGAAGGCTGAGATGAGGCCGAAGAGAATTCCAGTCCTGAAATGATGATCAAAATGAAAAATCAGGTAAACACCCAGCATTACCAGCAGACCAAGCAGTACTTCAGAGATGACAAGTTTTCTTTTGGAAATCAATGGGTCAAGAAATGAAGAAAAAAATCCGACAGAAGAAAAACAAACAAGGGCAATGGAAACATTGGCATATTTTATTGATCCATAAAAAGTTACCCAGTGAAGGGCGATGATGCCACCTATGCCAATGAGTGGAAGCATTTCTTTCCAATGCAACCACTTGATTTTTTTTGTAAAAAGCGAAATGGCCAATAAAATCAGGGCAGAGAAAAACATGCGGTACCAAACCAACAAGGATTCATTGATGGTAATCAATCGGCCTAAGACGCCGGTAAATCCTGCAAGAAAGACCGCGAGGTGGAGTTGCAGGAGGGCTTTTTTCATGAAAATGGCTAAAGAATGAGGGGATCAGCTTTTCTTATGTTGTTTACCAAAGCCACCGAAAAGGTATTGTATTTGCATGGAGAGTACACCCACAATACCTTCCTGGATAATCCCTTTGGTCATTTTGGAAGCGCCAAATTTTCTATCCCGGAAAGTGATGGGTACTTCCTTTATTTTGAAACCAAGTTTCCAGGCGGTAAACTTCATTTCAATTTGAAAGGCATAGCCGATGAACCGAATGGATTTGAGGTCCATGGTGGCCAGTACTTTCCTAGAATAACAAACAAAACCTGCCGTGGCATCATTTACCGGAAGCCAAGTGATGAGTTTGCTGTATAGCGCTCCTGC
>JBIJAE010000278.1:0-2750 GCA_044345895.1 Chitinophagaceae bacterium | reverse complement strand
CTTGTATATTCCTATTAAAACTGCTTTTGAAAAAGCAGGTTACCGTCCACCCCATAATGACTGAAAACAATGCTTGGTTTGTTATTGATCCTTTTGGTTTCGACCCTGAGAAAGCCTCCCACAATGTTTAAGTATTCGTGTTCAGGGTATATTTCGTCTTTTTTCCATCCACCTGCGTGCTCATTACTGGCCGGTCCGCAGGCAAACTCATAGGTGCCTGTTTTAGCATGTTTAGAAACATATTGCCAATGCCTGTCTCCACAAATAACGAATGTATTTTTGTTGCCTCCAATCAGATTGCGAATGAGGTCCCCCTCAAAGCTGAAATTAGCATTAGAATGGTTGTCTTTTTTTTGAGGACGATCGGGGCCAATGATCGGGGTAGGGCTGATCAATATCTTAAAGCTGGCATCTGAGGCAGCATAGCCCTGTTTGAACCATTCCAACTGTTCCTTTCCCCAAATTGTTTTATCAGGACCATCGGGCATTTCATTGGGTTTTCTGAATTCCCTTACATCAAACAACCAGATCTCCAGGTCTTTGCCCCAGCGGAAACTGCGGTATGGTTTGTTGCTCGAAGGAACTTGTTGACGGAACAATTCAACACCCTCTTGGTAGGTGAATTCGCCCATGAATTTATTGGTTGATGCAGGATGACAATCGTTCATCCAGGTATCATGGTCATCCTTCATGAAATAACAAGGAGTGTTCTTGTAAAATTGAACATAGCAGGGGAGGCTGCTCATTCTTTGCCAGTTCCATCTTGCCAGGGCAAGGTTTTTAGCGTTGTGGTCATGGTACAAGACATCGCCGGTATGAACCAAAAACTGGGGCTTGAGTTTTTCCATTTCCCGCATGATTTTGAATCCTCCTTCATTTGGAGCGTCCTGGTCATTGTACTCATGACAGGTCGTTACCATAAAATTAACCGGAATGGCATCATGTTTTTCAGCAGCTGTGCTGAAGCTGCCCTCAACCTGATTGGTAGCCTTGTCATTGGTTTTTCCCATTACCCGTATTTCATATTGAGTAAATGGTTTCAGACTGTCCAAAACAAACTGGCAGGTATAATCTGTCTCCTGGTCTACCGCTTTCCAGGATGTTTTATTCCAGTTGCCGGAACCTTTTATGCTGTAGTGAATGCTGATAAAACCCTTTTTGCCAGGTACGGCACCATCCAACTGTTCCACAGTTGTACCAGCCGGCATGTTTACCTGTACTTTTCTGTCAGGCCTGTCCTGTTTGTATGTTGATTTGAAATAGGCAACATCGTGCCATTCATTTTTTGATTCATCAAAATATAGAAATTTCGGTTGTTTACCCTTGTCAGCAACCCTGATGGCATCGCGGGTTAATCTTGCCCATACAACCGCTGAAGTAGGGGTGATTTCTCCGATTTTTATGCCTGTCGTAAAAAAAGGAAGATCCAATGCAGACAAATGATCAAAGGCTGGAATGGCTGCAAGTATTCCCATTGAACTGTTGGCGATGAATTTTCTTCTTTTCATTGTTTGTTTATAAGTCATACAATTTACTCAAAACACATCAGAATAAGCAATTGATGTATTGTTGATATTTTTTACATTCGTTCAACAATAATCAACATGACGCAAAAGCTTTTCATGGTCCTGATCGGATGCAAACCCAGAGGACGCCATACAGAACAACATGATATCTTTTTCGGTATTGCGGCTCAATTGAGGGATCTCATTCCTGAGATGTTGTCATTCTGGCCTGAGGCAGAGGGAGACATGCATGTCGATGGATGGCGTGAGGTAACGCAGGTGGATGGACAGGATATCAAGGTTGTTCCACGAGCTGAGTTCTTGACTTCGAACCAAAAAAATCTTTTTTTCATCAACCTTGGTGGATACAAAAAAGACGAGTTTGAGGAATTTCATTATAAAATGGTGGTTGCTGCTGCTGAGAAATCAACAGCCATCAAGGCAGCCAAGCAGACAGCCTTTTTCAAGCATACCCATTTTGACGGGGCCAACTCCCATATTGATGATCAATATGGAATTGATGTGGATGATGTATACAGGATAGAAGAGGTGATTTCACCCTCAACATTGGCCCAGTACCAGATAGTCCTGGCTGATGCTGTTGTTGAAAAACAGGATGATCTTCACCTGGGTTATTTCAAATTGTCTTCCCTGTAAACCCTGTTTGCTGATCGACTTATTTGTAGGTCAAACTTGTTCTGGTTATTCAAGGATTTTCACCACCCTCGTCATTCTACCATCTGTATTGACCCCTTCCAGTACGATTTGTAATCTCTTGCTGATGTCATTGTTGTAGAACTGCACCTTGAAACGGGGGCTTTTCTTGTTGGTGATGACATAAGGATTCCAATAAAGGGTAGTTCGAATATCGGTATCATTGTTCTCTGCAGGGTTATCATATTGGGGGTTGAAGAATTCCTTAAAACGGGTGTATCCAACCAACAAGGTACTCTGCATGCTCTTGCTCGATTTGGAATTATCGCCCTTGAAGTCACCACCTTTTTTGGTGTAAATGGCGATTGCCCCGCCACCACCGCCACCCATGGATCCGAAAAAAGGTGGTCTGAAGACCTTGACCATTGCGATGTCTTGAACGTTAATTGATTGTATGAAATCTGCACCAACCTGCATCTGATCGAGAAAGAGATCGGGTGTTGCACCTCTCCAGCTCATGGTTGTTGAGGCACCTGATCGGTTGATCATCAGCCCAGCCACCCTTCCCTGCAAATAGGAAATGATGTCAAT
>JBIJAE010000277.1:0-2764 GCA_044345895.1 Chitinophagaceae bacterium | reverse complement strand
TTTACTCCCTTTAAATGGTCAAATACCCAAGCCAAAACCCAATATTCGATTCACCCACAACCCATAACCCACAACCCATTTGATCTCCCAGCAGACGATACAAGAAATTCAAAACAGGATCGATATCCATGATATCGTCGGGTCTTTTGTGAAATTGAAAAGACGGGGAACCAACTACATTGGCAACTGCCCTTTCCACAACGAAAAGACTCCCTCCTTTACCGTTTCCCCTTCCAAGGAAATCTACAAATGCTTTGGTTGCGGAAAGAGTGGCAATGCCATTGGCTTTGTCATGGAGCATGAAAAATACTCCTATGTTGAAGCCCTTCGCTGGCTTGCTGCTCGTTACAATGTTGAGGTAGAGGAAACAGAAACCAGCCCTGAGTACCGGGAGCAGCAACAATTGGCCGACAGCCTTCACATCTTAAACCAGTTTGCTGCCAAATATTTTGCCAGCCAGCTCAAGGAGTCAGATGAGGGCAGAAACAATGCCCTGAGCTACCTCATGGAACGTGGGTTCAATGATGAAACCATTGAAAAATTTCAACTGGGATACTGCCTCAACCAACGTGATGCTTTTGCAAGGGAAGCCATCAAAAGCCAATACAGCCATGAGCTGCTGAAAAAAAGTGGCTTGTGCATAGAGCGTGATGGTCAACTTGTTGACAATTACAGGGGCCGTATCATCTTCCCCATCCACAACCAAAGCGGCAAGATCATTGGCTTTGGGGCAAGGGTCATCGGAAGCAGTGACCGAGGTCCAAAATATATCAATACCCCGGAAAACGAACTGTACATCAAGAGCAGGATCTTGTATGGATCCTATTTTGCAAGGCATCCCATCGACAAGGCCGATGAATGTTTCTTGGTTGAGGGATATACAGATGTGACTGCCATGCACCAGGCAGGGATTGAAAACGTCGTAGCCTCCGGTGGAACTTCTCTGACCCCCGACCAGCTGCGGTTGGTAAAAAAATACACCAATAACCTGACCATTATTTACGATGGAGATGCCGCCGGAATAAAAGCTGCATTGAGGGGATTGGATCTTGCCATTGAAGAAGGCTTGAATGTTCAGCTGGTCTTGATTCCCGATAAGGAAGATCCAGACAGTTATGTAAAAAAGGTTGGTGCAGATGCGTTCAGGGAATTTGTAAAGGCCAACAAAAAAGAATTCATCCTTTTCCAGCTGGAAGTTGCCTTGAAAGATGCTGGCAATGACAGCAACCAGAAGGCCGCTGTTGTGAACCAGATTGCAGAGTCGATTTCAAAGCTCAGCAGAACAGAAGATTTTACCCGACAGCAAGATTATATCAAGCGTTGTGCAGCCATCCTGAAAGTAGATGAACAGGGCCTTACCGCGCTTGTAAACAAGTTCAGCAAGGACAAAATTGGAAAAGAGGAGAAACGGGCACAACGGGAAGGAATTGACCAGGTCATCCCGGTCGAAACACCAGAAAATGAAGGTGCAGGAATAGAGCTGCTTTTCAAAGATGAATTGAATGAACAGGCTGTCATCCGTTCCCTGATTGAGTTTGGTGGATTGGCTTGGGACGATGAGCAATCTGTGGCATCATTTATTTTTAAAGAAATTGAGAATGATGGACTTGAAGACCTTTTTGACAACAAGCTACTTGTTGGCGTATTGAACGCTTACAAATCCATGCACCATGCAGGCAACAATCCTACTGAGAAAAACTTTCTATACCATGAAGACCCCCAAATAGGCCAGATGGCGGTCTCATTGCTGACCGAGAAACATGAAATCAGCCCCAACTGGACTAAATTTTACAAAGGCGATATTCCCCAAAGGGAAGATCTTTACAGGGAAGAGGTTAGGTCTAGCATGACCTACCTTAAACTGAGAAAAGTGAAACGTCTCATCCTTGAGAACCAATCGGATCTTGAGAAAGACAACAACGAAGAAGATACCATGATTTTACTTCAAACCCATCTGCACCTGAAACAGGCGGAGATGGAATTGATGAAGACCATAGGAACCGTCATCTTCAGATAATCCCCGCTATTTCGATTCAAAACAATCGGAAAGCATCAAACCCACAACCTTCTATTGTGGATCCACATTGACCTGAACGTGCACAGACTTGAACATTGCATCATTCAACATGATGGCCATCACTTGCTGTATATGGTTTCTGGCCAGGGTATTCTTTGAGCCATCCCTTGGCAACTTTAGGAGAATCTCATAAATATATTTGTTGCGAACCCGGTTCACAACAGGTTCTGCAGGGCCTATCAAATAATCCCCAAACATGGGCTGGATGCGGCTTGCAAAAAAGTCTGCGGCATTCAATGCTTTCAGTTTATCGGTATGCTTGAAAAACAACTGGATAAGCCTTGTATAGGGAGGATAGTGGAACATCTTGCGCGACTCCATCTCCATCGTGTAAAAAGCCTTGTAATCGTGTGCTGCCACCAATGCAATGATGGGATGCCCGGGATTGGATGTTTGAATGATGACAGCCCCCTGCTGCCCTCTTCTTCCTGCCCGGCCACTCACCTGCTCCATCAACTGAAAGCCTCGCTCATTGACCCTGAAATCGGTAAAGCTCAACAACCCGTCTGCATCCAAAATGCCGACCAGTGCCACATGCTCAAAGTCAAGCCCTTTGACCACCATTTGCGTTCCCACCAGAATATCCATCTGGTGCTTTTCAAAACTCCTGATCATCTCGTCATGGGCATACTTTCCTTTTACCGTATCAATGTCCATTCTTGCAACAGTATGGTTTGGGAACATTTC
>JBIJAE010000276.1:0-2783 GCA_044345895.1 Chitinophagaceae bacterium | reverse complement strand
ACCCCTAAACCCCTAAACCCCTAAACCCCTAAACCCCTAAACCTCTCCACCCCTAAACATTTTCCCTATATTTGCCCCCAAATCTATCAGCTATGTCCAATCAACTGCTCAAAGGAAAAAAAGGAATCATTTTTGGCGCACTGGATGAGAAGTCCATCGCATGGAAAACAGCGCTGGCCTGCCACGCACAAGGTGCAGAAATTGTATTGTCCAATGCTCCCATCGCATTGAGAATGGGTGAGATCAATAAATTGTCTGAGCAGATCAATGCTCCTGTTATTGGCGCAGACGTGACCAACATGGACGATCTTAAAAATCTCTTTACAGAGAGCATGAAACATTTTGGGGGTGGAATCGATTTCATTCTTCATTCAATAGGAATGAGCCTCAACCTCAGAAAAGGAAAGAGCTATACCGAGCTTGATTATGGGTTCAACCAGAAAACTTTTGATATCTCAGCGATGTCTTTGCACCGCGTGCTGAGAACTGCCTGGGACATGGATGCCCTAAACGAGTGGGGAAGTGTTGTAGCCCTCAGCTATATTGCTGCCCAAAGGGTTTTCCCTGACTACAATGAAATGGCAGATGCCAAGGCGTTGCTGGAAAGTGTGACCCGTAGCTTCGGTTACCATTATGGCGTAAAAAAGAAAGTTAGGATCAATACCATTTCACAATCACCCACCAGAACAACTGCTGGTAGCGGGGTGAAGGGTTTTGATGGTTTTGTGAACTATGCAGAAAAGATGAGTCCTTTGGGCAATGCCTCTGGCGAAGATTGTGCCAACTATTGTGTGACCCTTTTCTCAGACATGACCAAGATGGTGACCATGCAAAACCTCTTCCATGATGGAGGATTTTCATTCACCGGTGTTACACAGGCCGTCATCGAACAAATGGAAAAATAAATTCAGGCAATATGAAGTGGAGAGATTATTTGGGGTACATCGGCGTTGTAACAGGTTCTTTGACTTTTGTTCCTCAGGTTTGGATGGCCTGGAAAACCAGGTCTGTAGGTGATTTGTCCATATGGATGCTTTTAATCCTGCTTACCAATGTAGTGATCTGGCTTATTTATGGGATCACTGGCAAAGACAAGGCCATGATTTTGGCGAATTCAATCATTCTGGTGCTGTCCCTGCTGATGTTGTATTTCAAACTGACCTTTTAGCAAGTCTATTTTATGCGACCTGCTCAATACGCGAAAAGCCACCCTCCGGGTGGCTTTTCGCGTATTGAAATATTTTAGTATTCATCTTCATTAAAGAAGAAGTCATCCTGGCTTGGATAATCAGGCCAAATGTCATCTATCCCTTCAAAGATGTCTCCTTCGTCTTCGAGCTCCTGAAGGTTTTCAATAACCTCAATAGGGGCGCCGCTCCTGATGGAATAATCAATCAGTTCATCCTTGGTAGCTGGCCAAGGTGCGTCTTCTAAGTATGATGCTAATTCGAGTGTCCAGAACATAGGGTTATGTTTTAGAATTTCGGCAAATGTAATGGTTAATTTGATATATCCAAATCCCAAGATATCAACAGATTTACAGGATAGTAAACAGTTGATTGATTAACTTCAATTGAAATTTCCCTGTTATGCTCGAAGCGAAAGGAATTATAAAATGCTATGGCAATCTTGAGGTGCTCAAAGGAGTGGATATTTCCATTCAAAAAGGAGAAATAGTGAGCATTGTAGGGTCTTCCGGCGCAGGTAAAACAACATTGCTGCATATTTTGGGCACATTGGACAGCCCCGATAAAGGTGAATTGTATTTTGAAGGCAGGAGAACAGACCAGCTCAAAGGAAAAGAATTGGCAGCCTTCAGGAACCAGCACATTGGGTTTGTATTTCAGTTCCATCATTTGCTCCCTGAGTTTTCTGCTTTGGAAAACATTTGCATACCAGGCTGGATTGCCGGAAAAAAAAGCAGTGTGCTGGAAAAAAAAGCACTGGCGTTGATGGACAGGTTGGGTATTGCCGAGAGGGCAAGCCATAAACCTTCAGCCCTTTCAGGTGGGGAACAACAAAGGGTTGCTGTAGCAAGGGCCCTGATCAACGACCCTGGGATTGTTTTTGCTGATGAGCCTACGGGCAACCTTGATTCAGCCAATGCAACTTCATTGCACCAACTTTTTCAACAATTAAGAGACGAACTGAACCAGACCTTTGTAATTGTGACGCACAATGAGGAACTGGCTGCCATGAGCAACCGAACCGTTCACCTGCGGGATGGAAGATGGGGTAACTGAGATGCCTAAACCCTTGGTTTCCAGGGAATTTCTTCAGCATTAAGCTGTTGTGCAATGTATCTCCCCAGCATAAAAAGATAATCGCTCAGCCTGTTGATGTACTGCACAATCAAATTGTCATGAGGCTCATCAGAAACGAGTAGAGATACGACCAACCTTTCAGTTCTCCTGCAAACACAACGGGCAATATGGATATGGGATACAGTAGGATGGCCTCCCGGCAATATAAAGAATTGTAATGGTGGTAAAGTAGCATCCATCCTGTCCATTTCATTTTCCAGTAACATCACATCTTCAACGGTCAGGTCAGGAATTTTCATTTTGGTTTCCTTTTCCGGGTCGCAGGCAAGGGCCGAGCCGATGGTAAAAAGCCTGTCTTGAAGTTCTTTCAGAATGTTTTTGGTATGTTCATCATTGATCAGGTCTCGGCATAGTCCGAGATGGGAATTGAGTTCATCTACCGTTCCATAAGCCTCGATCCTTTCATGTGCTTTGGATACCTTGGTTCCCCCAATCAGTGAAGTTGTTCAGACGTGTGCT
>JBIJAE010000275.1:0-2786 GCA_044345895.1 Chitinophagaceae bacterium | reverse complement strand
GTTTGCCAATGCATACAAGGCACAGAATCCAAACGGCCGTCTTGCAACACTGTTTGCGGGAACTGGCGGCAGGACTGTCAAAATCGAAGACAACGACAATACTGTCATCACCAAATTACAAGCTTCAGCAGAAGGTGCCATCAGCAATACTTTCAATGTATTGCAAAAGCGTATCGACCAGTTTGGTGTAGCACAACCCAACATTCAGCTGGACAAAACCAAAGGAATCATTACCGTTGAGCTTCCTGGCGTAAAGGATGATCCTGAGCGTGTAAGGAAATACTTGCAAGCCACTGCCAACCTCCAATTCTGGGAGGTTTACAACATTGGCGAACTGGACAAATCATTTACCGATGCTGAAAAGGCATTGAAAGATTATTATGCTGGCGCTCCAGCGGTCAAGGATACTGCTGCTGCAGCACCTGAAGCTGCGAAGGCTACCGACACTACCAAGTCTGCCACCATTGGAGAACTGGTAAAGTCCAAGACTCCTACCAAGGCAGACAGCAACAAAACCACCAGCAAATCTTTCTTCACCATCTTCCAGCCTATCCCTCCCCAACAGGATGAGCAAGGCAGGATGAGCTTCGCTCCAAACCTCGGCTATATTGCAGGAAGAGATACAGCGGTATTCAACGAATACATGGCGCTCGAGAATGTAAGAAGCCAGTTCCCTGGTAATGTGCGTTTTGCTTTTGGCATTCCTGAAACAAATGACAAAGGTGTAAAAAGTGATATCGTTGCCTTGTACGCCCTTAAAACCGTTGAAGGTTCAGACAAGGCAAGGCTTGAAGGCGATGGTGTTCAGCAGGCGTCCCAAGATTATGATGACCGTGGTCGCGCTGCCATCAAAATGACCATGACCAAGCAAGGTGAAAGAATCTGGGGTGAACTTACCACCAACAATGTAGGCAAGCCGATAGCCATTGTTCTTGATAACAATGTTTACTCTGCACCCAATGTAATCAACCCGATCACTACAGGCAATTCTGAGATCAGCGGCAACTTCACCATTGAAGAAGCACAGGATCTTGCGAACATCCTTCAGTCTGGTAAACTTCCTGCACCTGCCAAGATTGTTCAGGAGCAGGTGGTAGGACCTACCCTTGGTGCATCTGCAATCGAAGGCGGAACAATGGCCTTTGGCATCTCATTCATTGTTATTTTCGTCCTCATGCTTGTGTATTACAACACAGGCGGATGGGTAGCCAATATCGCCCTTATCCTCAACCTTCTCTTCACTGTAGGTGTACTCAGTGCACTGGGTGCAACATTGACCGCTCCGGGTATTGCAGGCCTTGTATTGACCATCGGTATGGCGGTTGATACCAACGTAATCATATTTGAAAGGATCAAAGACGAACTGAATTTTGGCAAGAGCTATCAACTGGCAGTAGCAGAGGGATACAAGCGCTCTATGGCACCTGTACTCGATGCGCACATCACTACCCTCTTGACAGCCGTCATCCTTTTCTACTTTGGATTGGGACCTGTACTTGGATTTGCCACTACACAGATCCTTGGTATTCTGCTTTCCCTTTTCTGTGGAATCCTTATTTCCAGGTTGATCACAGACTTCTGGACAAAGAAAAACAGGCATTTCGAATACTTCACCGCTACAAGCCGCAATGTATTCAAGCATGCCAACTTCAAGTTCATTGAGTACAGGAAAGTAGCTTACCTTATATCGGTTGTTGTTTTGATTGCCGGTATTGCAGCGCTGTTCAACGGATTTGATCAAGGTGTTGAATACAAAGGAGGAAGAAGCTATACTGTAAGATTTGACAAGGCTACTGAAAATGAGAAGATCAGGGAATCATTGAAAACTGTTTTTGGAGAACATCCAGTATTGAAAACAGTTGGAGACAACAAGACCCTGAACATCACTACCTCTTTCATGATCGACAATCCAAGCAAAAGTGCAGATTCTACTGTAGAAATTGCATTGTTCAATGGATTGAAAGAAAGCCTTCCTGAAGGATTGGCCTATGCCGACTTCCAGAAAAGCTACAAGCAAAGCTCACAAACCGTTCAGCCTTCTATTTCTGATGACCTGAAAAAAGGAGCAGTAAAGGCTACCATCTTTGCCATGATTGCCATCTTCCTTTATATCTTCCTTCGCTTCCGCGACTGGAGGTATTCTATGGGAACCATCATCGCCTTGCTGCATGACGTATTTGTAACCTTGGCCGTATTCTCCTTCTTGAAAGGCGTTGTTCCTTTCCCGCTGGAAATTGACCAACACTTTATTGCTGCAATCCTTACTGTTATTGGATTCTCGATGAACGATACCGTTATCGTATTCGACAGGATCAGGGAATACAGCCAAAAGTTGAAAGGTGAAACCAAGAGCAGCATCATCAACAAAGCCATCAACCATACCCTGAGCAGAACCATCATGACTTCACTCACGGTATTCCTTACCCTCCTGATTCTCTTCATCTTTGGTGGTGAGGTAACCAGAGGATTCGCTTTCGCCATGTTGATTGGTGTGGTTACTGGTACCTACTCATCCATCTTTGTTGCCGCACCAGTATTGGTGGACATGGCAAAAGACAAGCCATTGGGTGAGGCAGATGCAGAAAAAGGAAAGAAAAAATAATAGCATTGCGTTCGCACAAAAAAGGCATTCGAGAGAATGCCTTTTTTTATGCCCCAGTAGCAAGATTTTTATACGGCAAAAGAACTGCCACAACCACAGGTTGCAGATGCATTGGGATTGTTGAAAATAAACCCCCTGGCATCCAAACCATTTTTCCAGTCAATCTCCATACCAAACAAATACA
>JBIJAE010000034.1:0-10406 GCA_044345895.1 Chitinophagaceae bacterium | reverse complement strand
ATTCCAGGGAACCCATCCGGCTGTCATGCGTAAGCGCATCAATGAAAAAAATTGGGAAATTCAGGTGGATGTCAGTCGAAAAAGGTTCACCCCTAAAAAATGGTTTTTGTACTTGCTCGAAAAATATACCGGTATCCGGCCCTTCACTTTTCGCAACTATAGATTCATTTAGCAAACTTCCGTTTATCAATTATTTTCAGCTTGATGCATCATAATCGTGAAATTTGCTGTCAAATCAACAAACAGGTTTTATGAAACGTATTTTATCAATGATTGTGTTGTTGGCCTTGTGCACCATGCAAGGATGTGTCAAAGACCAGGTCATGACCCGTACAACCGTTTATCGTCCGGTTTACAAAACCAAGGAAGAGGTCAGGGCGAACATCAAAAGCAGCAGCCCCATTGAGTTGACCGCTCCCGGAAAACTATTTTACAAGGATGGCTATGTATTCCTGAATGAGTTGAACAAGGGCGTGCACATCATCGATGTGAGCAATCCTTCTGCTCCCAACAACATTGCATTTGTGCATGTTCCTGGTGCCGTAGACCTGGCGGTAAGGGGCAATATCCTTTATGCAGACATGTATACTGACCTGGTGGCCATAGACATCACCAATCCCAAAGCTGTTCAACTCAAAACGGTGGTGCCTGGTGTGTTTCCGGATCGAAACTATTATCCGTTCATTCCGAACAAAGAAATGGTCATCACCGAATGGATTGCTGTAGATACTGTTTTGAGGAATGACGAAAACATCAGCTGGGGAATGATGAAGGCGGAAGCTCGGGTAATGTCTGCATCCCCCTCCTCTTCAGCTCCTGGTGTTTCCAATGGAACAGGTGGCAGCATGGCAAGGTTTGCATTGAGTGATGACAGGATGTATACCGTTGATCATTCCAAGCTTAAAGTGTTCAATACGGCGATACCTGAAAAGCCGGTCTATGTAAAAGAAGTGAGTGCAGGCAGCTGGGACATTGAAACTATTTTCCCGTTTGGTAAAAACCTTTTTCTCGGATCAATGACAGGCATGCATATTTTTGACATCAGTTCAAAAGACAATCCATTCAGAACAGGGTCCTTTACCCATGCAAGGGTTTGCGACCCTGTCATCAGTGATGGCAAGAATGCCTTTGTGACCTTGCGCAATGGCAGCAAGTGTGCAGGATTCATCAACCAGTTGGATGTGGTGGACATTTCAGATCTCTCCAAACCCAAACTCCTTAAAACCTACCCGATGACCAACCCTCACGGTCTTTCAAAAGAGGGAGACATCCTGATCATTTGTGATGGGGCCGATGGCGTCAAGTTTTTCAATGCAGCTGATGTGAACAACATCAGGCAGTTGGCGCATGTAAAAGGAATGAATGCATTTGATGTGATTGCATTGGGAAGGATTGCCATGGTTTCAGCCGAGGATGCCCTCTACCTTATCGATTTCTCTCTTCCATCCAATCCGGTTGTAAAAGGAAGCGTTAGCATTAAAAACTAAGCATGGCCAATAAGCTGATTCGATTTTTCCTGCTCCTGGCCATGCTGGGATCAGGTCAGGTAAAAGCGCAGCAAAAACAGTGGAAACCCTGGCTTGTACCAGAAGCTGGCATCTTGATTGGATCCTATATGCTTGATGGAGATTTCAGGCTTAATGCGGGCATTGAAAAAAAAGGACTGATGCTGGGCATGGGCGCAGCTGTTGATTATTATAGGTTTGAATCCTATCCGGTGTATTTTCAGGCAAGAAAGGCATTTGATTTCAGGAAGGTCAATCTTTTTGTTATGTCCAGCTGGGGCTATAATATCAAATCCGGAACCGTAGCTGAATTTTCCTGGTGGGGCGGACGAACCATTACAAAGCAATACAGCGGTGGTGTTTATGGTGAAATTGGCGGAGGGAACATCATCCGCATCAGAAAAAAAGAAAGATTGCAGTTTTCCGTTTCCTGGGTGATGAAAGCTGTGGAGGAGTCTTTTCAATCAGAAATCTGGAACCCGGTTAACCAGTCTCCCAGAACAATTACAAACCTGAACCGGTATACCATGAACAGAACGGCCCTGAGGATTGGCTGGAAATTCTAAGCATAAAAAAAGGGGTTGAATGTCAACCCCTTTTTTTGGACGCGTATCGAATTATTTCTTGTTGAATTTATAACGAAGCAACAACTCATGGCCATTGGCACCACCATCAAAGGTGCTGATAGGGCTGATGTAGCTGTCGTATCCATATCCAAGAGAGAAGTTTTTGTTGATGTTCAGGCCTGCGGAAAGCATGTAGCTTTGCCTGGAGCGGATACCAACTCCCCACCAGAACAGTTCACGCTCAACCCTTGCACCCGCCTGAAATTCAGCAGCACTGGTACTCGGCAAATAAATGAGGAGCATGTTTGGAACGATGGTTGTTCCGCCACCCACATCAATCCTGTAGTTGGTGTGGAAATAAAAATGCCTGTACAAGCGTCCCTGGGCAGATGGGGTTTGTGAACCGGTATAAAAATCAAGCTTGGACTGAATCAGTTGCGCAACAGAGACGCCAACCTGTAGCTTTTCGTTGGTAAAAGCCAAGCCTAAACCAGCATCAAATTTGGTCCTGGTTTGTGCACCAGCAAGAATGGGATCATTGCCCAGTGTGAGTCCGAGCTTGTTCTTGTCAATCCCAAACTGGAACAACCTTGTTTCAATGCCGATTGAAAACTTTCCTGAACCATCTGACAAGGGTAGGTGCTTGGCAAAGGAGAACTGTGCGCCTGTTCTGGAAGTAGGGCCTGTTACATCATTGTAAATATAGCCACCCAATCCAATCAACTTGTCTGGAACAGCAAATGATCCAAAAACATTGGTGGTTTTGGGACTGCCTGTGATACCGCTCCATTGTGTACGATAGGTTGCTCCAACAAAGTTGGAGGATTGCATGCCTGCCATGGCCGGATTGTGCAATACGCCCTGTACATCATACAGGGAAGAGGTTTGCAACTGCTGCGCAGATGCGGAGGTAAAGACAATGGATAATGCAATGAGGTATATGTATTTGTTCATGTTCAGTCTTTTGAATTATCTTAAAATGGTAACATCTCCTTTTGCCTGGAATGTTTTTCCGCTGACCAGGTTATAGGTGATAACATAATAGTAGGTTCCATCAGGGATGGGTTTGCCATCATTTGTTCCTTCCCAGTTGTTCTGGTAGTTGTCACTCCTGAATACCAGTTGTCCATAGCGGTTGAAAACCTTTACAGCAATGGATTTGGTACAAGCACCACCATTGGTAACCAGCCACCTGTCGTTCTGTCCATCACCGTTTGGTGTGAAGGCATTTTTCACAGCAATACAATAAGGAGCAACAGTAACCAACACATCGTCATTTCCAGAGCAACCTGTAATGGCATCCACTACGGTGAGTCTGTAAGTGGTAGTGGTTGAAGGGTTTACATACGTTGTAAAAGACGAAGCGCCGGATGTAATGTTAACAGCAGGAGTCCAGGCAATTGATCTTGGTGTTGCTGTTGAAGATCCCCAGAGGCCAACCTCATCGCCCGCAACAATCACCTTGTCTGGTCCTGCATTTACAACAGGTGCGGGAAGCGTTGCCACTGCGATGATTTTTGTGATGGATTCACAAGCGGCATCCTTGATGATGACCGTATTGTTTCCAGCTGCTGCACCCAACAGCACATTGGATGATTGGAATGCACCACCATTGAGGCTATAGCTGTAAGGCGCGATGCCACCGGTAGCTGTTATGGTAATGGTTCCATTGGGGGTGGTTGCACAGGAAGGAGTAGAGGTTTCAGTGGTTGAAACTTTCAGGAGTGTTGTGTCACCAAACTCCATCAACGGAGCACCACTAATGTTTACACCAGTAACAAACAATCTCCTGTTGGCAACGGGTGTTCCTGCAGGGACGGTCTTTGGCGCAAAGGCCATTGTTTCAAAAATATTGTTGGTAGGCGGAACTTCAAGGTTCCAGGTAGCGCCACCATTGTTGGTTGATACCATTGTACCGGGTGTTCCAATATAACCGTTGTTGACATCATGCATGAGGATGGCATTCAGGTTTCCAACAGGAAGGGTTGCCAGGTTGTTGGTGATATCTGTCCAGGTGGTTCCACCATCAACAGATTTGTAAACAACTTTTCTGGGGAATCCATTACCAGTGATAAACACTGTATTGTTGTCCAAAGCAAAAATCTCTGTATAGTTCATGGTGGCATTCAATGCCGGGAAAGGGCTGATATTGGTCCATGTGGTGCCTCCATTGATTGTTTTGTATACAGCACCCCTGTTCCCTGAAACATATCCGATGGTATTGCTGGTAAAGAAGATTTTACTCAGTGTTGGAGCAGTTGATCCCACAGGAAATCCACCGATCACCTGCCATGATGCTCCATTGTTGACAGACCTGATGATGTTTGAAGTACGGCTTGCAGCTGCAACACTGAAGGCGCTTGAGCCAACAACGATCACTGTATCTTTACCAATTGCTGCAACATCCTGGAGTTGAAGGTTGGGATTTGAGTAAAGCGGATCCATGGTTGTACCCTTGTCCAATGAACGGTACAAGGTTCCTGCATTTGTCGTAAAATAAGCTTTGTCAACAGCAGGATAGGCAAGCGCAGTAATGTTGATGTTAAGGTTGGCAAAATCACGCCTCACCTTGTCTACCCATGTTTTACCGCCATCTGTTGTAACGGTTACAGACCCGCCACCAGTGGCAATTCCATTGTTACAATCTGCGAATTCAATCTCAAAATAGCTGGCTGATGCAGGAGTGGTCTCATAATTGGTTGCCCATTTTCCACCGGCACTGGAATCAGCGTAGACGCCGAAAGTTCCCATGGTCAGGAATTTTCCGCTGGGAGAAATGTCCATGGCCCAGGTTCCATTTCCACTGAAGTTTTTACCCTGTGGCAGCGAACCCTCCATTCTCCAGTTTACTCCATTGTCGGTTGAAGTGGCCATCAGTCCGAAATTACCTGGTGCATGCAGTTTGCCATTGGGGGCTCTTACAATCCGGTAAGGATTAGAGATCAACAGGGTTTGAACCCTGGGAATAGAAACAATTGGAGTTACCGGAGGGAAAGGGAAGTTCAGTGTTGTGTACCGCCCTTTTTCAAATCTCCCTGGAACAGCCACATTGGCTGTACTGTCGTTTCTGCCGGTTTGCACCCTGAGTACAATATTGTTGTTGAAAGACATCATCAGAACAGTTGAGTCATTGATGATATGCAACGCCCTCATGGTTTGGGTACTGTTTCCAGGTGATCCGTAGCGTGTAGTATTGGTTACTGTTCCTGCAGGTACACCGGTATAGCCTAATCTTTCTTTGGAAGTTGAATAGTCAGTAAGCGTGCCATTTTCAAACTTCCAGAGCAAACTTGAATGGTGGGATCCGCTTGAAGTCGTTGTACCATTGGGTAAACCTGTAGCCGAGACAGCTGGGTGGCGTTCAAATGTACTGAGGCCAGAACCAGAAACATAGCCAAGCCTGTCATTGACAAATTGGATGGCATAAATTTCCTTGTCTTTTGCGGTAACATTAACGATGATGGGCGCCAGGCTTGGATTGTTCACATAGCCAATCCTTGACTTACCACCCATGGGGGCAGCCATTGAATCCCAGGTATTTCCACCATTTCTGGTGAAATACAATTTTGGCAGGGAATCGGGCGTATTGTGTTGACCACCAATGTATCCGGTATCCTTGTTAACAAACCAGACGGCATTGATGTTTCTTCCCTTGTTGAACAATGGTGTTCTCACCAGGTTCCAGGTCTTTCCGCCATCGGTTGTTTTGACCATGGCACCACCTGTACCTACTGCGTAGGCAATGGTTGTGTTAACGGCATGGATATCATTGAAAGAAGGTCTGGCAATCGGCCCAGCTGCTGTTGGAAAGGTGAAAGCGCCATAGGTCCAGCTTTTTCCACCATCTGCAGACCTGGCAATTCCGCCTTCTGATCCAACACCAACAATATTGTTGTCGTCAAGAAATTCTACATCAATAATGGTGAATCCAAATGGCTTGGGGTTGCTGAAACGCCATTTGTTGGTATCATAAGTACCTTGTGCTGAGACGAAGGTTGAAACAAGGATTGCACAAAGTGCAAAAAAGAGATGGAACATCCTTGCGGAGTGTCGGTTCATCATGTTGGTCAGTTTTGGTTGTAAATTGGTATTTCTAGTGAGGCGACTAAGGTAGTAAAATTCTCAGTTTTCACAAATTATTAAGAAAACCCACCCTTGTTTGCTTAAATTTGCCAGCTATGCGCAGATCCAGCCATTATTTTCTGATTGTTTTGACTTTTGCTTGCAATGTTGTTGCAGCACAAGACAAATCAAATTGGGGAAAGGAGTTTTGGCTGGGTTATGGTTTCAATTACAGTTTTACTAATGAGCCCCCCGTCAATGGGCAGGAACTACAACTCTATATCAGTGCCTCCCAGGCGGCCAATGTTACCGTTTCCATCAACAGCACCGGCTGGACCAGAACCTTTGCGATTCCGGCCAATACGGTTGACTTTTCAGTGATTGTTCCTAAAACTGGCCCGGAAGATGCCAGGATTACAGGAGAAGGGCTGTACAAAAAGGGGATCCATATCAAAAGCGATGTACCGGTAGCTGCCTATGCCCATCAATACAATACCATGGTATCCGGCGCTACCATGCTCATGCCAGTTGAAACTTACGGGTATACTTATTATTCTGTCAATTACACACAAGCACAGTCAGGATCAAATCCTCCGGGCAGTTACAGTACAACTGTGCAAAATGGACCAGAATGGTATTCCTGGTTCTTTGTGGTTGCCCCTGAAGACAGTACCAAAATTCTGATCACGCCCTCAGATACAACCCGTTTAGGATGGCTTCCCGGACAATCTTACACCGTTACACTCAACAAAGGAGAAATCTATAGTGTGATGGGGAAGCTGGGTTCCGGATCCTTGTTGTACCAGGCCAGCAAGGACATGACGGGCAGCAAGGTGGTTTCTGTGCCGGGAGGTGATGGAAACTGTCATCCCATTGCCCTTTTTTCAGGGTCTGGAGGCATCCGGCTTTGCAGGGGCGATGGAGGCGAATACATGGGTCAACAAATCTTCCCATCCCAGGCCTGGGGCACCCGGTACCTTACCTATCACATGATCAACAATACGCAGACGGATGTAAAGGCTCCCTTCATGAACTTTTACCGGGTCTGTGTCCTGGACCCCACCACGGTGGTCAAGCGCAATGGCGTGGTCATGACAGGTCTGGTCAAGAATTTCTATTATGAATTCAACAGCAAGACGGGCGATTATATTGAGGCAGACAAGCCCATCATGGTTGCACAGTATACACCTAATGCCAATGAGTGTGCCACCATGAACATCATCAGTTATGGTGATCCGGAAATGATTTACCTCAGCCCGATTGAACAGGGCCAGAAAAGCATTTTGTTTTATACCACACGCAAGTCTTACATCGATTATGTTTACCTGAGCATTTATATCCCTACCGCTGGTCTTTCCTCATTAAAACTGAATGGGGCTGCCATACCGCCGGAGAACATCATTCCTCATCCCAACCTGCCAGGCTACTCAGTTGCTGTGGGCAGGATAATAGGCCCAGCTGCACAAAATACAGTCAGTTCAGACTCAAGTTTCAATGCAACGGTCTATGGTATTGGCTTGTTTGAAAGCTATGGATACAATGCAGGAACATTGCTCAACAACCTGGATGCCTATGCCAGCATCAAGAACCGCTACAGCAACCAGGCTGTAGCAGATTCCTCAACCTGTTTGGGTACAGAATTCAATCCCAGCATCAGGGTGGCTTACAAACTTAGTTCCATCCAATGGAAGCTGAGTGCGGTACCGGAACTCAACATCACCAAAGACACCATAATAAATGCTCCGGTTCCGGTGGCCGTAACCAAGATATTTGGCAGGAATTATTATACTTATTCCTATGGTCAGTACCTGAAGTTTTCAACCACCGGGCAGTTCAAGATTCCGGTGAGCTATTTTGCAGATGACATTGACAAATGCGATCAGAAAAGGGATACTGTTGTCCTTGTCAATGTAAAAAATGGGCCAAGGGCGGATTATGCGCTTCCTGCTGTCAGCTGCATTGGTAACACGATCAGCCTGAGTGGTACCAATACCATGGCGGGTTTCAATATAGTGGGATACAAATGGGAATTTCCGGATGGCAGCAAGGCGGATACCAAAAATGTGAGCAGGATCTTCCAGCAGGGGGGTGATAAACTCATCAAGCTCATTGTGGTTGCTGACAACGGATGTTCTGCTGATACCCTGAAAAAACTCTTTGTATCAGATCCCTCTTCACTGACCTTTGGCATAAGCGGCAAGCCTTGTATAGACAGCAGTCTTTCCTTTACCTCTTCCATTCCCAATGGTCAGGGTGTTTCGGCAACCTGGTACTGGGATTTTGGTGATGGGCAATCAGCCAGCAGCAAGACATCACACATTGGATCCCATGGGTACAAGGTGGCCAGGACCAACATTCCTGTGCGGCATTGGGTGGTGATCGACCAGGGCTGCAACAGCGACACCACAACGCTGAATGTGCCAGTTGTCCATCCTCCTCCGGTGGCAGACATGTCCATTGCTGCAGACAGCTTTTGCATTGGATCCCTGATTGGTTTTCAGCCCAACAACCTTGGCAGTATCAGTTCCTGGAAACTTGATCTCGGTGACGGAAACCAGGTCAGCATGCCATCACCCTACAAACACCGTTATCTTTCTCCCAGAACCTATACTGCATCCCTGGTGGTCACCAGCAAAGAAGGATGCGCTTCTGCTCCATTCAGCAGGTCTGTCATCATCCACCCACCGCCTGCCATCAATGCGGGGACAGACAAATATGTCAAAAAAGGAAATGCAGTAACAATGGACGCAAGCATTTCCAATCCTGCCGCCCATACATTTCTTTGGACGCCTGCACAATACCTGGACAAACCCAATACCCAGAACCCCATCTGCAAGCCGGATGCAAATGTTACCTACCTCTTGTATGCTGTCAACAACCAGACCCTTTGCAGCGCGGCCGACACGGTGAAAGTCTTTCTCCTTTCTGATGTAGACATTCCCAATACGTTCACGCCCAATGGGGATGGTGTCAATGATACCTGGGATATTCGTTTCCTGGACCAGTACCGGAATGCACAGGTTGACATCTACAACACGGCAGGCCAGGTCATCTACAGGTCATATGGTTACAGGTCTGCATGGGATGGGAAAAGGAATGGAGGAAAAATGCCGGATGGAACATATTATTATGTCATTGATCTGGGTGACGGGAGCAAGAGACTGACAGGATATGTAACCATTCTGCGATAACCTCCTGATCAATGCAAATGCTTCGCATAATTTTCCTGATGTTGTTTTCGCTGGTTCAGTGCGGCTGGTCCTTGTTTGCGCAGGACCGTTCCAACAGTGGCAAGGAGTTCTGGCTGGGTTATGGCCACAATGTGATGTTCAATGCAAATACCGGAAACAACAGCCAGACCTTTGTTTTGTACATCTCAACAACTTTGCCCGCAACTGTTGTGGTTTCCGTACCCGGCAATGGATGGAGCCAAACGGTGGTTGTTCCTGCCAACAGTGTAGATGCATCAGTTGTTATTCCCAAAGCCGGATTGCAGGATGCAAGGTTAACGGGTGAAGGGCTTTTCAACAGGGGCATTCATGTGAAGGCTGACGTGCCGATTGTATTGAATGCACACCAGTACGGACTGAACTCTTCTGGTGCCATGATGGTCATGCCCACAGCAACCTATGGCTACAATTATTATTCCATCAACTGCAAACAGGTGTCCAATGTGGATTATAGCCATTCCTGGTTTTATGTTGTTGCACCAGAAGACAACACGAGAATAGAAATCATCCCTTCCGGCACTACTGAAAGTGGCCGGCCAGCAGGTCAGCCATTCACTGTCGATCTCAAAAGGGGTGAGGTGTTCAATGTGTTTGGAAAACGCCTTCGCTTTGACAGTGGTGTTGACATGACCGGAAGTAAAATCCTTTCTGTTGCGGGTACTGATGGACAATGCCATCCGGTAGCGGTGTTTTCAGGATCAAGCCGCAACACCCTTTGTTTTGGAAACGGAGGAGACATCATGCAACAGCAGGTTTTCCCCTCCAATACCTGGGGCAGCCGTTACCTTACCTATCATACCCTGGCCAATGCCAACTCTGATCTGGTAACGCCATTTTTAAATATTTACAGGGTAGTCGTACAAGACCCTACCACCATTGTCAAAAGGAATGGAACCTTGATGACGGGTTTGGTCAACAATTTCTATTATGAATTTTCCAGCAATGCGGGTGACTATATTGAGGCTGACAAGCCAGTGCTTGTTGCACAGTTCATGCCCTCCTCCAATGCCTGCGCGAGCGATGCCACCAATCCCTATGGAGAC
>JBIJAE010000272.1:0-2832 GCA_044345895.1 Chitinophagaceae bacterium | reverse complement strand
CGCATCAATGGTGGTAAACACCTGGCCAACACGGAACACCAGCTCTATACCATCAAAGAAGGCATCGTGGTTGTCAAAAAAGGTGCCGTAATCCCTGATGGTTTTGTTATTTAGATCATTGAGGGTTCTGCTGATTTATTGAATTGAAGAATTAAAACCGCTCAATGCATCATTCCAAAGAAAAGGAGAGTAGTTCAAAACCATACGAAGAACTTCATTTTATTGAAACCTCCGGACCGGTTTGGAATTATTCCGTTTTTTCTGAGGAAACAATTACTAATTTTCAACAAGGCACCCTTTACAATGCCTATCAGTTTTTTGGAAACAAACAAATTGAGGTTTTGGGTACTCAGGGTACTTATTTTGCTGTTTGGGCACCCAATGCAACAAGGGTAAGCATTGTAGGCAATTTCAACAACTGGCAAGACCTGGTTCACCCCTTGTTTGTCAGATTGGATAAATCGGGAATCTGGGAAGGATTTATTCCAAATTGTAAAAGGGGAGAAGTATACAAATACTCCATCCATGGTTATGAAGGAAAAATCATTCAAAAGGGAGATCCCTATGCCCATTTTTGGGAGAAGAAACCCCTTACCGCCAGCATCACCTGGAATTTTGAATATGATTGGAAGGATTTGCAGTGGATGGAAGGCCGTGAAAAACACAATTCACTGGCATCTCCCTATTCAGTTTACGAAGTACACCTGGCCAGCTGGATGAGACCCGAACCCTATGATGAGGAGTCATATTTCAGTTATTGGCAGATTGCTCAGCGGTTGGTTCCTTATGTAAAACAGATGGGATTTACGCATGTGGAGTTGATGCCTGTGATGGAGTATCCATTTGACGGCAGCTGGGGTTACCAGGGAACAGGATATTTTGCACCCACTTCCCGTTTTGGCAATCCGGAGGAGTTCATGTCCATGATCGATTTTTTTCACCAGGAGGGCATAGGCGTCATCCTGGACTGGGTGCCATCCCATTTTCCTTATGACAGCCATGGGCTTTTCATGTTTGATGGAACCCATACCTATGAATATGCTGACATGCGCAAAGGCTATCATCCCGACTGGAACAGCTATATTTTCAATTACAAGCGGGGAGAGGTAAGGTCATTTCTCATCAGCAATGCCCGTTTCTGGCTGGACAAGTTCCACATAGATGGCCTGAGGGTAGATGCTGTTTCTTCCATGCTCAAGCTGGATTATTCCAGAAACGATGGTGAATGGGAAACCAATGAATTTGGTGGAAATGGAAACATTGAGGCCATTGCCTTTTTGAAGGACATGAACCAGATGGTTTATCGGGATTTTACCGGAGTACAGACAATTGCTGAGGAGGCCACCAACTGGCCTGGCGTTTCCAGGCCAACCTATGCAGATGGACTGGGTTTTGGCATGAAATGGATGATGGGCTGGATGCATGATACCCTCCGGTATTTCAAGCAAGATCCACTCTATAGACAATTCCAGCAAAATCAGTTGACTTTCAGCATGATGTATTATCATGATGAAAACTTCATGCTTCCTCTTAGCCACGATGAAGTAGTGCATGGAAAATCTCCCATGATTTACAAAATGCCGGGTGATGAATGGCAGAAATTTGCCAACCTAAGGCTACTCTACACTTATATGTTTTCCCACCCTGGAGCAAAACTCCTTTTCATGGGCAATGAATTTGCACAGACCGAGGAATGGAATTACAAGACTTCCCTGCGATGGGATTTACTGGAACATCCAAGCCATGCCGGAATGCAAGCCTGTGTGGCAGCGTTGGCGCACCTGCTGAAACAGGAACCAGCACTGTATGAACAACAATTCAATCCAGAAGGGTTTGCCTGGCATGACCTTGAACACCGCCAGGAATCTGTGATTTGTTTCAGGAGGATGACAAAAAATGCCGACCAGGAGTTGATAGTTGTGTTGAACATGACACCCAAAGAAAGGCTTGGGTGGACGATAGCAGTGGATGCTGCTGATTCATGGTTGGAAATTTTCAACAGCGACGAAAAAAACTACTGGGGTACGGGAAACTACGTAAACAAGACGGTTATTTCCCCTATAAATCAAAAAAACACCAATTTGTATGAAATAAATCTCTCTCTGCCTCCGTTAGGTGGATGTATTCTGAAAAGAATCAATCCGAACCTAAATCCATCCCCATGAAAAAGTTAATCGTTTTGGCTATTGCCATTATTGTAACCTTCGGTGCTTTTGCAAACAGTGCCGATGACAGCGTAAAAGTTCTTATCCAGAAAGCAAAAATCGAACAGGAAGCTGGTCGACACAAATTGGCCCTTGAATACCTTCAAATGGCTATTGCTGTAAACCCCAACATGATTGACGCCCAAAGGGCACTTGGCATTGCAGCACTGGAAGTCAGGCAGTTTGATCTTGCCCGCCAGTCTTTCCTCACTGTTCTGGCTTCTCAACCCAACGATGCAATTTCCTTAGAGAAGGTTACTGAGGTTTTCTATAATTTCCGCAAATGGGATGATGCCATCAAATATGGCCAGAAATTACTGGCCCTAAACGTTGGCAAGCGGGTCAATTTTATGATTGGCAGGAGCATGTATGAGAAAGAAGATTTCGCACAATGTTTCAAATACCTTGAAGCTGCCTTCGTTGAAGAGCCTAACAATGCTGAGATTCCTACCATGTTCGCAAGGGCCCTGGTAGACATGAGCAACTTTAAAGCTGCAGCCAGGTATTACCTCGAAGCGTTGAAAATTGATACTGCCAACAACAGGCTGATGAACGAACTGGGCATGACCTATTCTGCCATGAACGATGAAAAGACCGCAGTAAAATACTTTGAAATGGCCATGGAAAA
>JBIJAE010000271.1:0-2848 GCA_044345895.1 Chitinophagaceae bacterium | reverse complement strand
ATCTTTTTAACAGTGTCTACGGCATAATCCATGGAGGATGGATCGCCTGGGCCGTTTGAAATAAAGAAACCATGGGGCTCAAAAGCAAGCAGTTCTTCAAAACTTGTTTTAGCAGGATGAACCCTGACATAAGCACCTCTATCGGCCATGCACTGAATAATGTTTCTTTTTACTCCAAAATCGAGCACCGCAATGCGGATGCTCGCAGAAGGATCACCAACATGGTACACTTCGGTAGTAGAAACAACTGAGGCCAATTCAAGGCCATCCATGGAAGGCACTTTTTTCAAGGTTTCCATCAAAGCTGCAACATCTGTACTCTCAGAGGAGATGATGCAGTTCATGGCACCTTTTTCACGTATATGTGTTACAAGGGCTCTTGTATCAATGTCTTCAATGGCAACTACCTGCTGATTAACCAGGTAATTTTGGAGGGAGTCATCCGCCATCAACCTGCTGTATTTTTCTTCAAGGTTTCTGCCAATAAGGCCCTTGATCTTCACTGTTTCACTTTCAACATCCCCTGCTTTAACGCCATAGTTACCAGTATGTACGTTGTTCATGATCAGCACCTGGCCATAATAACTGGGGTCTGTAAACACTTCCTGGTAACCGGTCATTCCGGTATTGAAACAAAGTTCACCAGAGGCAGTTCCGATTTTACCAAATGAACGGCCATGAAAAACCATTCCATCTTCCAAAATAAGCAAGGCGGGGACTGAATTCATTTCTTGTGTTGGCATGAGGGGAATTTGGATGCAAAATAAAAAAGGCAGGACCAAAAGACCTGCCTTTAAAAGAAATTATTTATCAACATTTTTCTTATTCAGAGGCAGTTGATTCTTCGGAAGTGGCTTGCGCTTCAGCAGCAGGAGCTTCTTCAGTTGCAGCGGCCTTTTTCTTGGCTCCACCACTTCTTCTGGTTTTCTTGGCTGGTTCAGCAGCAGTTGCAATACCTTTTCCGTAGATCTCGTTATAGTCAACAAGTTCAATCATTGCCCTTTCAGCGTTGTCACCCAGACGGATGCCAAGTTTGATGATCCTTGTGTAGCCACCTGGACGAGCAGCAACCTTAGGACCGATTTCAGTAAACAATTCTTTTACTGCGGTCTTGTCTTGCAAATAGGAGAATACAATACGGTGGTTGTGCATGATCTGCTCTTTGCTTTCCACCTTTTTTGTCTTGGTGATCAAAGGCTCGATGTACGTGCGCAATGCTTTTGCCTTCGCGTGAGTTGTTACAATACGCTTGTGCATGATCAGCTGGCTCGCCATGTTGGACATGAGGGCCTCGCGGTGTGCCTTTTTACGGCCTAGGTTGTTGATTTTGTCTCCGTGACGCATGACTGTTGAGTTTAAAGCTGTACCGTGTCAGGAATTACAGCCTGATAAAAAATAGGTTTCCCTTATTAAAATTCGTCGATATCGATACCCAGTTTGGCAAGATCCATTCCGAAATGAAGGCCTCTCTCCTGAAGCACCTGCTCAATTTCAGACAATGATTTTTGTCCGAAATTCCTGAACTTCATGAGGTCTTCTTGCTCATACTGTACAAGCTGGCTAAGACTGTTGATCTTGGCTGCCTTCAGACAGTTGAATGCGCGTACAGAAAGATCGAGGTCTTCCAAAGGTGTTTTGAGCACTTTTCTCAATTGGAGGGTTTGCTCATCTACCAGATCTTCCTTCTTTTCTTCCTTGTTATCGAAAGTGATGTTCTCGTCTGTGATGATCATCAGGTGCTGGATCAAAATCCTTGAAGCCTGCTTTACAGCCTCTTCAGGATGAATTGTTCCGTCAGTTACCACATCAAGCAACAATTTTTCGAAGTCAGTACGCTGCTCAACACGGGTGTTTTCGATGGCATACTTTACATTCTTGATTGGAGTGTGGATAGAGTCAATCGGAATAAATCCGAATGGAGCCTCTTTCTGCCTGTTGTCCTCGGAAGGAACGTATCCCCTGCCCTTGGAAATATGCAACTCAATGTTGAGTTTTGCGGAAGGATCCATGGTGCAGATGAGCAACTCAGGATTCATCACCTGGAATGTTCCAGTTACCTCATCAATCATACCAGCATTGAAATCAGATTTTCCTTTGATGGAAAGTGTCAATTTCTCAGTCTGTACATCATGGTCGAGGATCTTTTTGAACCTGATTTGCTTGAGGTTCAAGATTATTTCTGTAACGTCTTCTACAACACCTTTCAAAGTTGCGAATTCGTGATCAGCACCTTCTATTACGATACCAGTGATGGCGTATCCTTCGAGTGAATTCAAAAGAACCCTGCGAAGTGCGTTACCAATGGTAACACCATATCCTGGTTCAAGCGGACGGAATTCGAATTGTGCTTCGAAGTCGGTTGCTTTCTGGAGGACGATCTTGTCCGGCTGCTGGAAATTTAAAATGGCCATATTTAAATTCCTTTTACTTGTTAGATCCCGATTGTGTCGGGAAAACGGGTGATATGAAAACCAGATGCCATGAGGCATCAGGCAGATTACTTAGAATACAATTCAACGATCAACTGCTCCCTGATGTTCTCAGGAACATTTTCCCTTACAGGGAATGCGATGAAAGTTCCTGACATTTGGGCCTCACTGAACTCAACCCATCCAATTTTTGGATTTCTTGGTCTCATCAGGGACTTGATGTTTGCACTTTCCTTGCTCTTGTCGGCGATGGTGATAACATCACCTGGCTTAAGCTGGTATGAAGGGATGTTAACCACCACATCATTCACCATCACGTGCTTGTGTGAAACAAGCTGACGTGCTGCTGGACGGGATGGAGAAATACCCATGCGGTAGACAGTATTGTCGAGGCGAGACTCCAACAAGATGATCAGGTT
>JBIJAE010000270.1:0-2851 GCA_044345895.1 Chitinophagaceae bacterium | reverse complement strand
TCTTTTTGAAAGCACGAGCCTGTTGCTCTCAAATTTCTTGAAGGTTTCACTCGTATTGTTGGGGTCAAACTTGGCAAAAAGTGTTTGGAAAGAAATATAACTGATGCTGAAACCACCGCCGGAGTAAGGGTTTAAGGAGTTGAACTGTCCTGTTCCAACCGTGTCCTTGAAAAGGGTGGAATAGTTTTTGGACAGGTTTCTGTCGAGGTTCAGGTCTATAAGGAAATCCCTAAATGGCTCTAACTGTGCAGTGACGTTCAGCTTTTGCTCATAGTTCTGCAAGAACAGGTTGTTGAGCATGGGGTCCTTTGTGATCAGTCCTTTTTTGGAAATGTCTTGCAGCCAGGCCTGATCAGGTTGTCTGCCCATGGTGAATCCAATACCCGGTGCCATGCTGCTGAAATTCTGTCCAAAGAAGCGGGTGCTATCAGTATATCCAGGAAGGAATGTAGTACCACCCTCATTATACGTTGCTCCAACTCTTTTTACTGCAGTAAGCACTTGCAGGGCTGTTTTGACTGGTGCTGAGAGTGTAGCAACAGCCTTGGTTTTTTCAGGGACATTCAGCAATTCGATTCTTTTTTCCAATTTCTCAACTGCTAATTTGTTGGCAGCGATGTCTTTTTCAGAAGGACTTTTCTTTTTCTTGAACCTGGCCGCAAGCTTGCTGAGTTTGGATTTCAATTTCTTGATGCGGGCCTGGTTTTTCTTGCTGACTTCCGGAACCTCTGTTGGTGCAACATCAGGGGTGTTGGCATCGTCAAGTTTTCTGAGCGTTTTTGATTTTGAATACAATTGGGTCATGTTCAACTCTGCAGTAGCACCAGTTTGCCCGCTGTTCTGAATGGTATTCCCCAAGCTCACGGCCAGTCTTGAAGCCCCCACCCAGTTGTAGCTGCTGCGGTATGCCAGGTTCAGGGTAGTCCAGTCCAGCAGGGGAATCATGGTAGTGGGCAGGTTGTAGGTAATGTCTGTGTTCTGTGTGTAGATGGTATTCCTTCCACCTTTCATGAAATTGCGCACCAGTGAATCACGTTTGCTTTTTGAGTCAATCCTGCCAATGGGTTCATCAATCCTTGAATTGTTGATGGCCTTGAAGTCGAGGTTCAATGATTTTGTCAGGTCCCAACGCATGTTGTAGTTCCTGTCTACCACAAAATACTTGTCGTAGGTTTCTGGAATCTTGAATTTTCCACCGCCAACATTTCTGGGGCGGATGGCACCAAACTGCCTCCTGCTGTCCATCCTGACGCCAATCAATGAAGGCATAGGATTGAAGTTCACGTTGCGGATGAAATCAAGCCATGGGGTAGGCGCCTTGATCAGTTTTTTGAGCGGCTCTATGTATTTAGGTTGGGCACTGTAATTGTATCCAAGGCCACCCTGTGTCTTGCTCACTTCGTTGTTTTCAATCAGCGGATTGTTTTGTTGTGTTTCGGTGAAGGAGTAACTGAAATCAAAGTTAGAGATGCTCCAAAGACGAACTTTTTTGTCCTGCGGCTGGGTAAACCGGACATTGGTAAAATTGAAGGTTTTGATGCCGGTAAAATCAACGGCATCCGCCCTGATGGAGTCCCGTTTGTCCCTGTAAAGATTCAGTTTGTCCTTTAATGTGATGTCCTTGTCATAGGGGTCATATTGGGGAGAACTGATGGTTTGTGAGAGGTTGGCAAAAAATGGAATTTCCAGTCCAAGCTTTTTCGGGAGCAGCTTTCCCAATTGTAAATTGGTGGATACATCGAATTGTTTCAGGTCGTCACGGAACCTGTCGTTAACCCTTTGTTCAAGTTGTCCGAATCCGATGGTATGGATATTGGCCGACATGGAGACGGTGCCGAGGTCTGCCAATTGAAGGTTCATCTGACCCACTGCGGCCCAACCACCTTCTTCATCCAGGCCAGACAGCCTAAGCTCGTTGATCCAGACCTCAGCATTGACAGGCCTTCCACCCGATGGATCTTTGGGGTTCTCCAATCCTGCAAGGATTCCTTTAACCTCTCCAAGGTTCGGGTTGCCCAATATAGAGAAGATTTTGCCATTGATGTTTTTCCTGTAAATGGTTGTGGGGTTTCCTGTATTGAGGTTGCGTTCGTTTTTAAGTTTGATCAGTTCTGTGATGTCAAAATTCAATTCATTCTCTGCAGGCCAGATCACTTTCTCGTCTGTTGTTCCGAAAGGCGTTGTTTTCAATGGATACTTGATTTCGTAGAAGTTGTTGATGTAGTCATTACCGATTCTCACCACTGCATAAACTTCACCATCCCTGAGCCTGTTGTATTCTCTCAGGCTTTCCAGGTGATAGAACATTGAAATACGTTTGTACTGCCTCAGATCATGGTTGAAAGATTTGAAAACTGCCCTTCCATCACCTTCGTTCAGGTTGATCACATTGATGCTGAGGGCCTGTTCATTCTGGAGGATGTTGATTCCACCATTGCTGAGCGTTTGTACACGCTCAATACCGGGTGGCGTGCGGTAGGGGATGGGATCCCGTCGATCGTTTTCTTCAATATTGACGGCAGATACATTGAACTTGGTGATGTTGCTGGACAGGTCAATGGTTTTGTATGCCCCAGCTGTGTCAAGGTCGAAGGCAAACCTTCTCCAGTTGTTTCTGACCAGTTCCAATTTGGCAAAACGCAGCACGACTGAGTCTGCAAAATCAGTGAGGAACATCCTGAAAAAGCGGATGGATTTGAAATCTGGAATTTCCCCCACTTTGCTGTTGTAAGCGGTAATCGGAACACGGAACTGGTACCAGATCTGGTTCTGCTTGGTACCATCGGCCAGTGTTACATTGACGGATTTCTTGTCCGCAATAAAGTTTTGACCTACCTGCATGATGGGGTCG
>JBIJAE010000299.1:0-2853 GCA_044345895.1 Chitinophagaceae bacterium | reverse complement strand
ATCAATGATGTATTGCTCTGCACCCGGAACAAATCGTCCCTGGTCTGTGTCTTCTATTCTCAGGATGAATTGCCCCTTGTTTTTATGGGCAAACAGGTAATTGAACAGGGCTGTCCTGACCCCACCGAGATGGAGCCCTCCCGTTGGGCTGGGGGCAAACCGTACCCTTGTAGTTGATGCTGTCATGCTGCAAAGATAAGCAGATATGGTTGTTGCTCGGATGATCTAAAAAGGGAACCCTCCCTTAGACAAGGGAGGGTTCATTCCAACCAATATTACCATTATGATAAGTCGTTAATTATCTGTTCATGAACTTTTCAGTTCTTTGTTCATTTGTGTTCATCAGCCTGAGGTTGTAGATGCCAGCGGGCTGGTTTCTGATGTCGATGGTTTTTGTTCCTGCAGCGGCTTTTCCGTTGAGGATGATGCGGCCGTAGTTGTCAACCACCATATATTCGTAGGCTTCAGTGGCGTTCACAATCACCGGTTGTTGTGCCTGCTTGATGACTTTGAAGATTGCTGCAGTTGTTTCTTCTCCTGCAGTGTTGATGCCAAGGTTTGCTGCTGTCTTTCTGCCGTTGGTTGTTGTAGCGGTGGTAGTTGTTGTTGTAGCTGCAGCAAAAGATCCATTCAATGTATAGGCACCGAGGCTACCATAGTCATTGTTGGAATTGATGCTGGAGCTGCCATCGACCACTACAATGTAAGTGCCGGCTTTGAGCGCTGTATCAATTCTTGCATTGAGGGAATCAGTGAAGTCATAGTTTGCAATCACGGCGCCCCTGGATGTCATCAAAGTGACCCTGATGTCGAGGTTGGCACCACTGTAACCGTCTCCAACATTGAAAGGGATTGCGTTCAGTCTGAATCTTCCTGTGGTACCGAGGGTAACTTTAAAGAAATCCCGGTCAGTGGTTGTGGTGATGATGCCATTGGCTGCAAACACGTTGTTTGTCATGCCGATGGTTGTAGCAGATTTGAGTACATCTGCGTGGTCATCGGTTCTGTAACCGAATCCGTTTGTGGTTGTGATGACGCTGAGGTTGTCCTGTAGGAATGTGCAACCATTGGGTGTTGCACCATGGTTCCATTGTGTTACATTTCTGGAGGCAACATTTCCCATGATGGGTCCCCAGGAAGTGACGCCGGTTCCAACACCTGTGCTGTAAGCACTTGTGAGTGTACAGTTGGCATCGTAAGCGGCTTGGTGATAAAGTCCGAGTGTATGTCCTGTTTCATGGGAGATGGCTTCAGCGACTCTTTTTGGATCGTTGAGAAGCCTGTCACTGAAAACGAAAGCGGGCGTATCATCACCCCATGTGAAAGAGGTTACATATGCGATACCGGCTACACCTGCATACCATGCGCTGGTTGGTGTGATGATGATGCGAATCCTTTGAGAGAGTGGTGCGGCAAGGAATTTTGCGAGGTCGGTAGTAATGTTGATGTTGAAGGGTCTGAAATCTTCTGCAACCCTGTTGAATGCTTCTGTGATCTGTGCATCAGTCATGACTGCGGGCAGACAAGAAAATGGTGTGCCGTAGTTCCACATGGAGCTGCTGACATCATGACCATCGAAGTCGAGGAGGATTGTTGCGGTTGCTGTAGGGAAGCTGTTGAGCGCAGGAGCGGCTTTTGTTGTGCCAGCGGCCATGAGGGCTGCAAATAGCAGGATGAGGGAAAACTTTTTCATTGGAATGGTTATTGGATGGTTTGGAATAGGATTGGGTTGGGTTGGATATCGGATCAAAAACGGGCTTTACAATGTTGCGGGTATCTGTTTTTTGTTATTGTTTTTTGGTTTGTACAACAAAGTAACGCTGGGTTTTATTCAGATAGTATGCTTCACGTATTTATTCATTGAGATTGAGTGTTTGTACTTATTACAGTTCAGTTTAAAGTTGCAGTATTTACGTAAAAACGCCGTATGATTTTAAAAAGGGAGCCCTCCCTTAGACAAGGGAGGGCTCATTCCAACCAATATTACCATTTATGATAAGTCGTTAATTATCTGTTCATGAACTTTTCAGTTCTTTGTTCAGTTGCGTTCATTAGCCTGAGGTTATAAATACCTCCTGGCTGGTTTCTAACATCTATTGTTTTATTTCCTGCAGCTGCTTTTCCTGCCATGATAACATGACCGAAATTGTCTACAACCTGATATTCATAAGCCTCTGCTGCATTCACAATTACCGGTTGTTGTGCTTGTTTGATTACTTTGAATATTCCTGTATTTCCATCTTTTGTAGTGATTGTAACGGTATTGCTGAATTGCACACTACCATTTTTTTCAATCAGTTTTAACATGTAAGTATAGGCTGCAGGTGTTGTTGTCTGGTGAACATAGCTTTTGGTCTCCAGGGATGGTCTGGCAATTTCTTTGTAGTCACCTTCTTCTGTTGCAACCAAAACACTGATGGCGGTTGTTCCTTTCAGGTCAATGTTGCTCCAATTGAGTTTGTTGCCGTTTTTCACTTGAATACCTGTTACCATCACTGTCGTATTGCTGCTGCCTATAGTGCTTGTTGTAGCTGTTGTTGTAACCTGATAGCTACCGTCAATCGTATAAGCACCAAGGCTTCCGTAATCATTTCCGGCATTAACATTTCCTGTTCCATCAACAATTACATAATAGGTGCCGGCATTTAATATTGTATCAATTCTTGCATTCATGGAGTCTGCAGCATCAATTGTGCTGATTTCTTTTCCTTTTGCATCCTGGATGACAATTTTTATGTCCAGGTTGGCTCCACTGTTTCCTGCTCCAACACTGAAGGGAGCAACATTCATTTTGAGCATACCTTTCTGGCTAAGGTCAAGCCGGAAATAATCCTTGTCAGCATTGGTAGAGAT
>JBIJAE010000269.1:0-2868 GCA_044345895.1 Chitinophagaceae bacterium | reverse complement strand
TTTCCTGAAATATTTGCCCCCAACTTTCTCAACAATATAATATTCTTTGGTCTTTGGGTCGTAAACGATGGAATCGCTGAAATTGGAAGGATCCCTGAGGTCAAAGGGGTTCTTGTTCCTTTGACTCAATTTATCTCCCCGTCGGTCTTGCAAGGGATAACGCAGGGTATCATTTTGGGGAATACTGTCCTGCTGAAAGGAAAAAAAGTTAACATGCCCATTGGCCTTTGCATCCGCCGTTTCGTGCGCATACAACAGGATAGCCAACAATGTTATCTTAAGGGACAACTTTTTCAAATGGGAATGGTCTTTTTACCGCAGGTCAGATGAACTGAAGTGATTTTTTGATGATTGATTCCAGGACATTGTCTTCAGGGGAATTGGCTCTTGTCTTTTTGAGGGCGGCTTCAGCGGTATTTTTTTGAATTCCAAGCGCCATCAATGCATTTAACGCATCATTTTCCAAACTATTGCGTACAAATCCTGGTGATGTACTTTCAACACCGGCTTTTACCATTTTTTCGCGGAGTTCAAGGATGAGTCTTTCCGCAGATTTTCTTCCGATCCCCTTGATTTTTTCCAGTGCGCCGGTATTCCCGGAGGCAATGGCAGATCTCAATTCTGCGGGTTGCATAGAAGAAAGCATCATCCTGGCAGTAGAAGCACCCACACCGTTCACGTTGATCAGTTGCACAAAAAGCTCTTTTTCTGCCAATTCGGCAAACCCGAAAAGGGTATGCCCATCCTCCTTGATCTGCAGGTGGGTCAGCAGGGTCCCTTCCTTCAAATCCTGAATCTTGGAGTAGGTATTCAGGCTGATCTGCACCTCATATCCAACGCCATGGACATCAATATGCATGTAGGATGGTGTTTTAAGAACAAATGAACCTGTCAGGCTTGCTATCATGATGCCGTAAAGTTAGTAAAATCCATTCAGACAAGGCGCAACAGGCAAGTGCTCGGGTAGCCTCTTGACAACATCATCCAAACAAATGACGATTGTCATCCCGCTGGCGCCTAACGTCCTTTATTTTCTTAAATTTGTGCTCCAAATCAACTACATGCAAAAAATCACAGCAGCAATTACGGCAGTTGGCGGATTCGTTCCGAAGGATGTACTTACCAATGCCGACTTTGAAAAGATGGTGGATACCAACGATGAGTGGATCAAGACAAGAACAGGGATAGAAGAAAGACATATCCTCCGGGGCGAAGGCCTTGCTACTTCAGACCTCGTTGTGCCTGCAGTACAGGATCTATGCAAAAGAAGGGGCATCGACCCCAACGAGATTGATTGCATGATTGTGGCAACCATCACGCCCGATATGTTTTTCCCCAATACAGCCAATGTGGCCTGCGACAAACTGGGCATCAAGAATGCCTGGGGGTTTGACGTGCTCGCAGCCTGTTCAGGCTTTTTGTACAGCCTTACCACTGGTGCCGCCCTTGTTGAAAGCGGCCGTTACAAGAAAGTGGTGGTGGTAGGAGCTGATAAAATGAGCTCCATCACCGATTACACAGACAGGACTACCTGTATTTTGTTTGGGGATGGCGCCGGTGCAGTATTGCTCGAGCCCAATACAGACGGATACGGTGTGCTGGACAGCATTTTGAAAAGCGATGGAAGTGGTGGAAAATACCTCAACATGAAAGCAGGTGGTTCACTTCATCCTGCATCTGCTGAAACCGTTGCCAACAAGATGCATTACATGTTCCAAGATGGACAGCCTGTGTTCAAGTTTGCAGTTACCGGCATGGCCGATGTGAGCTATGAGCTGATCCAACGAAACAACCTTACCGCAGATGATATTGCCTTCCTTGTGCCCCACCAGGCCAACAAACGCATTATTGATGCCACTGCCAGGCGCATGGGCTTGTCAGATGAAAAGGTTTTGATGAACATCCAACGATACGGCAATACCACTGCCGCCACCATTCCGCTCTGCATCTGGGATTACCAAGACAGGATGAAGAAAGGCGATAACATTGTGCTTGCTGCCTTCGGAGGTGGATTCACCTGGGGCGCCACCTGGGTCAAATGGTTCATTTAATAGGTTGAAGCGGTTGAAGTCGCCTTCGGCTGTTGAAGAGGTTTAAGATCTTGATTATTTCCTTCAACCCCTTCAACCTCTTCAACCTCTTCAACTTCCCCTGCCTTCGGCAGGCAAGCTCAACCTCTCTAAACTCCCCTCAACCCATGCCCCACTCATACAAAGGCTTCTCCTCCCTCGCCATTCATGCCGGTCACGACAAAGACCCAATGTATGCCCACCTTACGCCCATCTACGCCTCTTCTACCTATGTGTATGACGAGGCAGAGCAGGGGATGAGGAGGTTCTCTGGCAAAGAACCCGGATATATTTATGCCAGATGGGGAAACCCCACCATGAATGAAGCGGAACAAAAGATTGCCGCCATGGAAACCTTTGGCATTGAAGTGGATGGCAAGCCTCTGGAAGCAAAAGCCATTTTACATGCATCAGGCATGGCCGCCATCAGCTCCTTGTTCATCGCCACCCTCAAGCGGGGAGACAAGATCCTGACCCATTATTCACTCTATAGCGGCACGCAGGATTTCATGAAATCACTGCTTGAACCATTGGAGGTTGAAGCCATTATCGTTGATCTCCGCGATCTTGCTTTGGCAGAACAATGCCTGAAGGAAGACCCGGCCATCAAACTTGTTTATCTTGAAACCCCTGCCAATCCTACACTCCAATGTGTAGACCTTGCAGCATTGGGCAAAATGGCCAAACAATATGGTAAGCTTACCGCCTGTGACAATACATTTGCAACACCATACTTACAGCAGCCCTTTCAGTTCGGCATTGATTTTGTGATCCATTCCACCACCAAGTTTTTGAATGG
>JBIJAE010000268.1:0-2885 GCA_044345895.1 Chitinophagaceae bacterium | reverse complement strand
TGTTGCTCAAGTTACCGGTTCAGCTCAAGCCCTTTGAATTTGAAATCCGGAACATGCTTTCTGAGCAATTGGTAAGGGGTAGCATTGAGTGTACCATCATCATCAAACAGAATGGCGCCACCAGGCCTACTTCAGTAAACCTGGACCTTGCTGCATCATATTATAACCAGATCAAAGGCCTCGCAGAAAAGCTGGAAGCCGATGACAGCCAATTGCTGGCATCCATCCTGCGGATGCCTGAGGTGGTATCCACTTCAACAGAAACCATCACTGATGAAGAATGGGGAGCATTCAAATCAACCATCGCTGAGGCACTTGCCATGATCAACAAGCACAGGGCAGACGAAGGGCTGGCCCTGGAGAATGAATTGTTGACGCGTATTGCCAACATTGAGACCCTTCAGCAAAAGGTAATCAGCCTCGAGCCATTGAGGAAGCAAAAAATCAGGGAAAATATTTTGAAACTCCTGGAAGAGCAGGTTGGAAAAGACAATGTAGACAAGAACAGGTTTGAGCAGGAACTGATTTATTATATTGAGAAAATAGACCTTACGGAAGAACAGGTAAGGCTTTCCAATCACTGTGTTTATTTCAGGACTTTGCTGGCTGAGCAGGAACTGTCAAAGGGACGCAAGCTTTCATTCCTGTTGCAAGAAATTGGGAGAGAAATCAATACCACTGGATCCAAGGCATACGACTCAGAAATCCAGAAATCAGTGGTGGAGATGAAAGACGAGCTGGAAAAAGCCAAAGAACAGATCCTTAACGTACTTTAAACGTTTTTGCATTTTCAGTGCCATTTATGGATTGATGCCTAACTTTGCAACATGTCATTCAAACAACTACTTGTCATTGCCTCCTTGTTAACGGTTGTGTCATGCACCGAAACGGGTCTTTATGAGAAAGTCGTGTTCATGAAAGGTAATCAATGGTCCAATGCACAAACCCCTGAATTCAACTTTGAAATCAAGGATACCAGCGCCAATTATCTTGTCTATTTTTTGTTTCGCCATGCAGATGCCTATGCATACAACAATGTCTGGATCAGGTTAAAAAGCAAACTTCCTGGAGATTCTGTTGCAAGGAGCGAGCGTTTCGACATTCCTTTGGCAGCCAACAACCGTTGGTTGGGGTCCGGCATGGATGATATTTTTGACCACCGGGTTTTGCTTTACAAGGAGCCTGTTAGGTTCATCAAGCCAGGCAACTATACGATTCAGATCAATCACGACATGCGCATTGAGCCACTCCGCCATGTTTTCAATGTCGGGCTTCGCCTGGAAAAACTAAAATAAGATGCGTAAGTTATTTGATCGCATCCCCCTTCAATTCATCAATTATGTTTTCTGGTTGTTGCTGATGTACCTGATTGCCGCCTTGGCATGGTGGTACATTGAACTCGACCAACAGAATGACCTGATGCTGGCTTTTCAATTGGAGCAGGCAATGAAGAACAGTGCAATGAATCCAGGCGCCATTGATGCCGTCAGGGATGCGCACGACAGGAATGCCAAGCAATATATTGGTGAGGGCTTTACTTTTCTTATCATCACCATTTTGGGAGCGGTTTTTGTGTACAGTGTTGTACGCCGTCAAATCCGCTACCACCTGCAGCAGAAAAACTTCATGATGGCGGTTACCCATGAATTGAAAACACCCATTGCCGTAACCAAGCTGAGTCTTGAAACCTTGCGCAGGCACAAGTTGGATGAAGAGCGTCAATCAAAAATCCTGGGCGATGCCATCAATGAAACCGAGAGACTTGACGCATTGTGCAACAACATCCTCCTCAGTTCACAACTTGAATCTGGGGGCTACCAGCTCACCAAACAAGAATTTGATTGTGCAGCAATGGTAACATCTGCAGTCAGTGCTTTCCAAAAAAGGTATCCAACCAGGTCTTTTGCCGTGCAGCTTCCGGTTGCAGTAATATTGAATGGTGAGGAGTTCCTGATTCGTTTGGTGCTCAACAACCTTATTGAAAATGCTGTTAAGTATACAACGCCTGAAATGCCCATATCGGTGAGCCTTGAGGACATGGGTCATCAGGCCATCATCAAAGTAGCTGATTTGGGTGCTGGAATACCAGATGCGGAAAAACAAAAAGTGTTTGAAAAGTTTTACCGGGTGGGGGATGAGTCCAAGCGAAAAACAAAGGGAACCGGGTTGGGCTTGTACCTGAGCACCAAGATTGTAAAAGACCATAAAGGTGCTATCTCGGTTGAGAACAATCATCCTGTTGGAACTGTTTTCAAGGTGATATTACCCAAAAACCGATCATGATGAATCCTGCAAAAGCCTCTATATTGTTGGTAGAAGACGAAGAAAACCTGCTTGAGGCCCTGAAACTCAATCTTGAACTGGAAGGATATGAAGTTACCTGTGCCAACAATGGAGCCATAGCCTTGAAAAAAGTAGAGGAGGAGTATTATGACCTGATCTTGCTTGATGTAATGCTGCCAGAAGTTGATGGTTTTGATGTATGTGAAACCATTAGGCTTAAAAACATTGATACCCCCGTACTCATGCTCAGTGCAAGATCAGGAAGTGCCGATCGGGTAGCAGGCTTAAAAAGAGGTGCAGACGATTACCTGACCAAACCCTTTAATTTGGAGGAATTGCTGCTTCGGGTTGATAAATTGATTGAAAAGAACAGAAAGCTGCATGAGAAAACCACCCTCGGTGAGCATTATGCTTTTGGTGGCAACAGCATTGATTTCAAGGCACAAACTGCAACCAATGCAAAGGGAGAATTCATCAGCCTTAGCAAAAAGGAAATCATGTTGCTCAAACTGATGATTGAATACCGCAATGAGGTGGTTTCAAGGGAGAAAATCCTTCAGGCAGTTTGGGGGTACCAGGTTTTTCCAACCACCAGAACCATT
>JBIJAE010000162.1:0-4485 GCA_044345895.1 Chitinophagaceae bacterium | reverse complement strand
CAAAAGATTCTTTCCTTCCTGTTGCGGATTGGGAGTCGGGGCTCCAAGAAGGATACCAATGCCATGGCTTTGCTGGGCAATATCCTGAATGGTTTTTTTTGTTTGCTGCATGAAATCCTCAAACTCGAGGAAGTCTCGCGGAGGATAGCCGCAGACCGATAACTCAGAGAAGACAACCAAATCTGCCCCAGCCTTTTTCGCATCCTCTACAGCCCGGATAATTTTATCCCTGTTGAGGGTAAAGTTTCCAATATGGTAATTCTGCTGGGCAACGTAAATCTTCATGGAGCAAAATTGAGGAAATAAAGGGAATTATTGTTAAAAAGAAAAAGCCCTGAGATGGTCAATCGCAGAATGATTAATTTTATATCCCAAAACTGAAAACAAATGAAGTTGAGCATGCAAACCCCATTGTTGATTGCCCTGGTTTTTATTACTGGATCACTGTTCTCTGGCTGCGATGAAAGCCCGACCAAGCCCGATGTCAGCCATATCAAGGTCAACTTGAAAATGCAGCGTTTTGAAAAAGATTTTTTTGCGTTGGATACTAACAATCTTGATAAGGGGTTTGATCAACTAAGGCTTGAATACCATGATTTTTTGAATGATTATACAGGAAAAATACTTGGTCTCGAAGGAAGGGATACCTCCCAATGGGATATGGCGATCAAAGCATTTATACGGGACTACAGACCCATTTATGATTCTACACAGAAAATTGACAAAGGCGTCAATGTTGCAAAATCAGAGATTGAAGAGGGTCTGAAATATGTAAAATATTATTTTCCCTCTTACCGGTTACCAGAGCAATTCATCACCTTCATTGGGCCCATAGATGCTTTTGCATACAGCCAAACCGGAGGATCCGGTGATATCATCACAACCTTCGGCCTCTGTGCAGGACTGCAGTTGCACCTTGGCGAAAATTCAATGGTCTACAAAAGCGAGGCAGGCATGCAACTCTATCCTGAATATATTTCAAGAAAGTTTGGCACAGACAACATCGCCGTGAACTGCATGAAGAACATCATTGATGATATCCATGCCCCCCTTCAGCTGGGTGAATCAATGTTGACCCTTTTGGTAGACCATGGCAAACGCATGTATTTGCTGGACCTGCTGTTGCCTGATGCAAAGGAGGAAATCAAACTCGGCTATACAACAACACAATTAGAGGCAGTAAAGAAAAGCGAAGGATTTATCTGGAATTACTTCAATGAAAACAACCTGCTGTTTGAAACTGATCTTTTGAAGATACGCTCCTTTGTTACAGATGGCCCATCCACAGCTGAATTCGGATGGGGTTCCCCTGGTTTCATTTCCCTTTATACAGGAAGACAACTCATCAGGGCCTACATGAAAAAGCATCCAGCAACAAGCCTCAATGAACTGCTTGCGCTGGATGCCAATAAAATTCTTGCTGGTGCCGGTTATAAACCAAGGTAACCTTGTGGACGTTGCCCCATGGTATGCATAAACCTCACATGTGATGCAATAGCCGCCCTGGTGGTTGGAAAATAGTTGTAGTAAAGATCAAACTGTTCACAGGTCTGTTTCACGATTTCGCTGATGGCGGGATAGTGAATATGGCTGATCCTTGGGAAAAGGTGGTGTTCTATCTGGTAGTTCAATCCACCAACAAACCAGGTCACGATCCTGTTGGAGAAAGCAAAATTGGCTGTTGTTTTCACCTGGTGAATCGCCCATTCATTTTCAATTCTAACCGGATCCACACCCGCAGCTTCAAACTCAGCATGCTCTACAACATGTGCCAGCTGAAAGACCACAGCAATGGTAACACCCAGTGTAAACTGACTGATCACAAAACCAATCAGCCAGGCCTGCCAGCCAATCAGCAAAACAGGCACAACAATATAGAAGGCAATGAAAAACAGCTTACCAGTCCAGAAGACCACATGGTCGATGGTTTCCATTTTCTTCAAAGGCGTGGTATGGATTTTTTTAGAAAAATACTTGGTATAGTCCATCAGGAACATGAACAATGATGTGAAACCATACAAGGCAAACATGTAAATGCTTTGGTATTTGTGCATGGGCTTCCAAGGCTGAGTAGAGCATTGGCGCATGAATGGCATGTTGTTGATGTCATCGTCAACACCATCGACATTGGTATAGGTATGGTGAATGATATTGTGCTTCAACTTCCACATGAATGCATTACCGCCAAGAAAATTATGGGTAAGACCAAAAATATCATTAACCCATCCCTTGGTGGAGAAACTTCCATGACAGGCATCATGCATTACATTGAAGCCAATGGCAGCCATGTTGAGCCCGAACACAACCCAGAGCATGGATGAAACCGCCCAATGCATGTTGACCGTCATCAGTGCAATGTAAATGGCAATGGCTGTTGGAATCAATACCATTGTTTTACCGTAAAGCTTCCAATTGCCTGTTTTCCTCATGCCATTGCGCTCGAAATAGGCATCCACTTCCGCTTTCAATGCATTGAAAAAAACCTTGTTCTTGTTGTTGAACGTAACCTTGTATCCCATAAAAATCTTTTGCCTTAAACGAATAATTTAATATACAAATTTACACCATGTACCAATAGCCCGACCTAATTTCTTTTGCTGGGTGCCTCCAGTTGAAAAACGGGAATCTTTACCTGAAACCGTTGTTTTGTATGGACATTTTCCATCAGGTAAGTGCCGAACATCTTGCCCAACTCAGACTTAAGGTTGCAGCCGGAAATATATTGGTACTGCTCATGAGGTTTGATAACGGGCTGAACACCAATGACACCTTCCCCCTCCACTTCCTTCTGTTCTGTATTGCTGTCATGTATAAACCAGTGACGGCGAAGGAGTTGAACAGGAAAATCATTGTTGTTCTCAATGGTAATCCTGTAGGCAAACATAAATTCACTGAGCACAGGATTGGAATAATCCGGCTGGTAGAATTGCTCTACAATGATATTGATGCCTTCGGTAACCTTAGACTCCATTTTGATGATTTACTCAAATATAAAAATTATCCTCAATCAAAAAATACAGAACATAATTTTTGTAACTTGATTGCTCATTACATTGACCTCACTTATTGATATCAACAATTCTAACATGAAAAAGTTCTTTTCAACCTTTTTTGCCCTTTCAGCTTCCTTTTCCGTCTTTTCGCAAGCGCATACCGGGGATCCAAAATTAACAGAATTATGGGATCCTGTTCCCGCCATTGTGCAACCTGGGAAAACAGCACTAGACGCACCATCCGACGCCATCGTTCTTTTCAACGGAAAGGATTTTTCTGCATGGAACGGCAGCAAAGGTCCGGTAGAGTGGACCCTTGAAGACAATGCCATGACCGTTAAAAAAGGCAGTGGTGGAATCACCACAAAAAGAGGTTTCGGTGACTGTCAGCTGCACATTGAATGGCGTGCGCCATCGGTAGTGAAAGGAGAAGGACAAGGCAGAGGCAACAGTGGCATCTTCCTCATGGGAAGGTATGAGTTGCAGGTACTGGACAACTACAACAACAAGACCTACTCCAACGGACAGGTAGGAAGCATTTACAAACAACTGATTCCCTTGGCAAATGCCAGCAGACCTCCGGGCGAATGGCAGACCTATGATGTAATTTTCATCGCTCCAAAATTCAACGCTGACGGCAAGCTGCAGTCGCAGGCAAGAATCACGGTAATCCACAATGGGGTCCTGGTTCAGAACAATGCGGCCATTTGGGGAGGAACAGAATACATTGGAATTCCAGAATATAAACCACATGCGGCAAAAGAACCCATCACGCTCCAGGACCATGGTGATCTTGTGAGCTTCAGGAACATTTGGATCAGGGATCTCTAATCCTGCGGACTTGCCTTTACTTCGTTGACAGTTGCAAGCATTTCTTCCAGAATTGTTTGCAACTGTTTCATTTCATGCACATGCTCAGTGACCAGCATGAAATTTTTTCCGACTTGTTTCAGGTGGCTTTTGTTGGTCCTGGTCTGCAAGTGCAAAAGAATCGCATTGAATGTGGCGGAATGAAAATAAGGTGAGTCTGGGTTGTTGACAAAATAACAGCGGAGCGTTTTCTGCTTCAGGGTCATGCGTTCAAAACCAAGCTCAACGGCCATTCTCCTGCACCGAACCGTTGTAAACAGGTCTTCTACGCATGCAGGAATAGGGCCAAACCGGTCTTTCATTTCATCATGGAAGCGCTGCAATTCATCTTCATCCCTGCAATTGTCCAACCGTGTGTAAAGGAGCAGCCTTTCTGCAATCTGGTCAACATATTCGTCAGGAATCAGGATTTCAAGATCTGTATCGATGGTACAATCATGCACAAAATCATCCTGCTTGCTGATCTCGTCCTTGAACACATCCTTGAAGGAAGTTCTTTTCAATTCCCGGATGGCTTCATCCAAAATTTTCTGGTACATCTCAAAGCCGATTTCAATCATGAAGCCGCTCTGCTCTCCACCCAACATGTTTCCTGCTCCGCGAATATCCAGGTCGCGCATGG
>JBIJAE010000155.1:0-4579 GCA_044345895.1 Chitinophagaceae bacterium | reverse complement strand
GGCAATCTGAAACCCAGAGCCCAGTTCAGCATGCTGTTCCAGCGTTTGCAAACGCTTTCTTGAATCCGCAGGCAATACACTGATCGGTGGCGCCAGCAAATAACAAAATGCCTTCTTGTTGCTCCGGCCCACCCTTCCCCGCAACTGGTGCAGATCACTGAGGCCAAACTGATGCGCATTGTTGATGATGATGGTATTGACATTTGGAATGTCGACACCACTCTCCACAATATTGGTACAGACCAGTACATCATATTTCCTGTGGATGAAATCAAATATCCTTTCTTCCAGTTCATGCCCTTCCAACTGTCCATGGGCAAAACCTACGCTGAGGTCAGGACAAAGGCTTCTGATCAATTGTGCCATTTCAGGTAATCCGCTGACACGGTTGTGGATGAAGAAAACCTGTCCTCCCCTTTCAATTTCAAAATAAATGGCATCCCGAATATGGTCTTGGTTGAACACCAGTACTTCTGTCTGAATGGGCTGCCTATTGGGAGGTGGCGTATTGATGATGCTGAGGTCTCTTGCCCCCATGAGACTGAACTGCAAGGTCCTGGGGATAGGTGTTGCAGTGAGTGTAAGACAATCAACATTTGTCTTAAGTGTCTTTATTTTTTCCTTATGGGCTACGCCAAATTTCTGTTCTTCATCAATCACCAGAATGCCCAGGTCTTTGAACTTGATTTCTTTGCCAAGCAATGCATGTGTTCCGACAATGATGTCAACCTTACCTTCTTCAACCTTTTTGAGGGTTTCTTTTTTCTCTTTTGCTGACTTGAACCGATTGATGAAATCAACAGTGACAGGAAAATCCTTCAAGCGATCGCTAAACGTTTTATAATGCTGATAGGCAAGGATTGTTGTGGGAACGAGTATGGCTGCTTGTCTGCCATCAATGCAGGTCTTGAAGGCCGCCCTTACAGCAACTTCAGTCTTTCCAAATCCGACATCACCACAAACCAACCTATCCATCGGATGGGGGCTTTCCATGTCCTTCTTTACGTCCTCGATGGCCTTTCCCTGGTCTGGCGTATCCTCGTACATAAAAGATGCCTCCAGCTCGGTTTGCATATAGTTGTCCGGTGTATGCGCAAACCCTTGCTGAGATTTCCTTTCCGCATATAACCTGATCAGGTCAAAGGCAATTTCCTTGACCTTGCCTTTTGTTTTTTCCTTGAGTTTAACCCAAGCATCACTGCCCAGTTTATTGACTTTCGGCGGTGTGCCCTCTTTACCTGTATACTTGGAAATCTTGTGCAGTGAATTGATGTTCACATAGAGTATGTCATTGTCCCTGTAGATGATCCTGACAGCCTCCTGGGTTTGTCCACCATTCTGCACTTTCTGCAATCCGCTGAATACCCCCACCCCATGATCAATGTGCACCACAAAATCTCCCGGCTGCAATTCCTTGAGTGCGCGCAGGGTGATCGCTTTGCTTTTGTTGTAGGCCTGTTTGATCTTGTACTTGTGGTAGCGCTGAAATATCTGGTGATCGGTGTACACCACAATCCCCTTGTCCTTGTCGATGAACCCCTGATGGATGGCAGTTGGAACCGGAACGAACTGAATTTCTGCCTTCAGGTCAGCAAAGATGGAGTAGAGGCGTTCGAGTTGCTTGGGGTTTTCTGCAAAAATATACAACTGCTTTTTGGCTGCTTCATGGGTTTTGAGGTCCTTGATCAGCAGCTCAAATTGCCTGTTAAAGGAAGGTTGTGGTACGATGTCAAAAGTCAACACAACATCAGGAGAAGGAATGGTTGCTGTTGTTGCCATTTCCACAATGGTGCGTTTCTTCAGCGCAAGCTCCATCCGTTCAAAAGGCGTAAAGCCATCAGGATCCGGTTCGGTATGCTTTTCATCTGTATCCCTCACATCGGTTGGCTGGTGTGCCTGGCCAAGGTAAAGGTTGAGATTATCCTCATGGTCGCGGTAACGATCCATGAACAATTGCCAATGGGATGTGTAAATGATGGTGTTTTCAGGAAGGAGGGTAAAAAGATCAATTTTTTCACCACCCTCATAAGCGGCATCGGCGTTGGGAATGATATTGACCTGCAGCAGCTTGCGTTCACTGAGCTGGGTTTCAGGATCAAAAATCCTGATAGAATCTACATCCTGACCAAACAGCTCAACCCTGTAAGGCTTTTCATTTCCGAATGAATAAATGTCAAAAATTCCTCCCCGCATGGCAAACTGACCGGGCTCGTATACAAAATCTGCCCGTTCAAACCCATATCCTACGAGCTTTTCCATGACAAGGTCTGTGTCCAACCGATCATTCACCTTGATGGAAATGATGTTGGAAGACAGTGACTCGGCAGTGGAAACCTTTTCCATCAATGCTTCCGGGTAGGTGACGATGATTTTTCTGTTTCCACCGCCGGCTAACCTTGTCAATGCCTCAGTCCTCAGCATCACATGGCTGCTGCTCTGGATCCTGAAGTTTTTGTTGGTCTTGAAGGAGGAGGGAAAATAGAAAAGGTCAATGGGATGGATCAGCTGTTCCAGGTCGTTGTGAAAATAGGCAGCCTCCTCTGCATCCTCCAAAATGATCATGTGGTTGAGGCCGTTGAGTTCACTCCGCTGGTAAAGGGCTGAAAAAAGGACTGCGGGATAAGAGCCAGCCATTTTGGTGCAAAGTATCTGCTGTGCTTTGGGCAAAAGGATGGCCTCCGCCAACTGTTTTACAGGGGGGGACTGAACATAACCATCCAAGAGAAACTGCAGATTCATGCCTTCACAAGAATGACAAAGATACGGTTAAAGCATTGAGGCTTTTCAGGTCAAATTTTTATGACAGAAAAAGCGAACCTGAAGCTGAAAAATTGGTTAAATTGCTAAACACGTTACCAAACATGTATATGAAGAAAAACAAAGCCCTCATCATCCCTGCCATTGCAATCGTGCTCATGGGTGTGCTGTACTTATTCAACAAGGAGGAAAAACAGGTTCGTTTAGCAAAAAGACTTACCATCCTCAACGATGAAGATGAGGAACTTGAGACCGAAAATTCCAGAAAAAGAGCAGAATACGAATGGATGCTCTCAAGAGATCCAAAAACCGGACTGATTCCTGAAGGCATCAGGTCTCAGGAGCTCGCTGTTATGAGGAACATGCCCATCCGTGAAAATGGAATCTTCAACAGCCCACTCGTGAATAACACGTATACAGCTGCAGGACCTACCCAGAATGGAGGCAGAACCAGGACACTTGTATTTGACAAACGCTACAATGGCACAACCAACAGGGTTGTCCTCTCGGGTGGAATCACCGGTGGAATATTCAGGAGTACTGATGGAGGCATCACCTGGACTTATGTCCATCCCGCCAACCAGGTCAGGAGTGTTTCAACCCTTGCCCAGGATACAAGGGCGGGTTTTGAAAATACATGGTATGCAGGTACGGGAGAGCCGCTGGGTGCTTCAGCAGGTTACCCTTCGGGCTTTATCTACGGAGAGGGCCTTTTCAAATCAACCGACAATGGCGTAACCTGGTCAAAACTAACCTCAACAAACCCTCCAGACATTACAGGTTTTTCTTCACAATGGAGTTTTGTTCACAAGCTTGCCGTACATCCTGTAACTGGCGATGTTTATGCTGCTGTTCACAGGAGGGTTTATCGCTCCACAGATGGGGGCAATTCCTGGACTGAAGTGTTTGGAAGTGTTACCAATCCTGTAACTACTGCAACTGCGACTGGTGGCATCGCAGACCTTGCCATCAACAAAACCGGATCCAGGGTATTGGTAGCCATGAGTGGAAGAAACGCTGACAGGGCACTGGCAGGGGTTTTCACCTCACCCACAGGCAATGCAGGATCTTTTACAAGAATTGCAGGGGGCATAAAAGATGCTGCAGACTCCATTCCAGGCTGGAAAGGATATGACAACAGCATCAGTGGGGGAGAATTTTCAGGCGGATGGGGAAGAACAGTTATTGCCCTGGCACCATCCAACCAGAATATTCTTTATGTGATGGTTGAAAATGCAGATGATGCCGCCGCCGGCAGGCCAGAGGCAGATCTTTTTAAATGCAATATGGGCACAACGCCTTTTACATGGACCAAATCCGATACCCTGGTAGCACAAAGAAAAACGAGTTCAGCAACAACCAACAGATACATGGAATTGCAGGGCGGCTATAACATGCTCCTTGCTGTTCATCCAACCAATTCAGACCTTGTCCTGGCAGGAGGAGTAAACCTGTTCCGGTCCCTGGATGGATTTGCTACAAAGGATAACATAAGTTTCGTTGGCGGCATTTCATCAACCACCTATACAGACCCGGATGTTGCAAGCCATGCTGACATGCACAGTTTCGCTTTTGACCCTACCAATCCCAACAAAGTGTTGATCGGATCTGATGGAGGCATAGGACATATCAAGGATGTAACAGCGCCCAGTGTTGAGTGGTCATTGGGGAACTCACAATACCAGACGGTTCAGTACTATCATGTTGGCATAGACCCGACAACCGGAAGCAGAAACTATTTTGGAGGTGCGCAAGACAACTCAACCACTTTCCGCGACAGATCTGGTATGCTGGGTCCATTGGTAAGTGATAGCAATGACCA
>JBIJAE010000032.1:0-10719 GCA_044345895.1 Chitinophagaceae bacterium | reverse complement strand
GTCAGGGTTGTAGTATTCATTTTGAATACCAAACGCATTTCATCACCTTCAATCAAAGTATCAACAGAGATGGTTTCATAACCAACATGCTGTGCAACAAAATGGTATTTCCCTTTGGGAAGCTCAATGAAAAACCTTCCCTGATCATTGGAAAGAACTGTCTTCTTGGTTTCTTTTACTGTGATTGAACAAAAGCCTAATGGATTGTTGAACTTATCTACAACAAGCCCATTGATTTTTGTGGCATAGGTATTGAGACAAAAAATAAGCAATGAAATCGTTAACACAAAACATTTACTGTTCCTCATTCAGGCTTTGCTTGACTGGATTTATTATTTGAGAAGATTGCGCAAAGAACTTGAAGTACTGGCAGACAAACCTGCTGTCAGGCCGCCAATCGTTGCGGTTAACAAAATAATCAAATACGGTGAGTCATTCTTGATCACCAACAAAGATATGCGCTTTGCAAGAATATGGTCATTCGAAATGCTGATGAAAAGGGCCATTAAACCCCATAGCAAGAATACACCGGTGAAGGCAGACAAAAAAGAAAGCCCCCAATGTTGAGGGATAAAAAAGCCAGTGAGCATACCCGCAACAACAATGGTCCACCAGGGAAAATACAGGCCAAATCCAAAAGCCAACGCAGCAGTAATGATAGCAGAAGCAATAAATTTCATGTTGATTTTATGTTTATTTGGATGCGAAGCTCATTTTCCATTTACACTTTTTTCCATCTATGGCTGAAGACTCCATGAACCAAAGTTTATAATAGGCTCCTTTGGTCCATTGAGCAATGAAATTATCATAAAATTTACTGCCGGGATTACCACTCTGCCCTCCCGGATAGACGCCATATGCATTGGTGGGACTGGTCATTTCCACCACCATCCGCCAACTGGGTCCATGGTCATGCTGAGATGCATTGACAATACCATTTCCGCCACCATTCATCAACCCTTCTCTTGCAAATGCCATGGCGTTGGTCTTGAGCAGGTGATAAACAGTAGTATTTTTGTACTTGGCCCATTCAAGCTTGTTTTCTTTTTCCAACAATGCCAGCTGTTTAGAAGCCTTCTTTAGCGCAGTAGTAACCATTTGGTAAAGATCTTCTTTAAAAGATGTATTGATATTATCAATGAATTTGAAACTGCTATCCTTTTCCAGTGCTTCCAGCAAAACAAATTTTTCCGGTTTGGCAATGGGCATTTTATCCTTAACAAGTTCATCACTGAACACTTCTGTTTGCAATGAGTCCCACCATGCAGTGAAACATGTTGGAGCCTTTTCATTGGCATCATTCAACAGGTTCCATGATGCAACCAATGAAAGGTATTTTTTTTCATCGGCAGTCAACTGTTCTTCAATGGTATATTTGAGCAAAATAGGACGGGCATCTTCAGCAAAAACATTATAGTTGTTGTTTTGAAGTGACTGCATATCCTGGGCTGTGATGTTGTTCATAGCGGCCAACTTCCTGTTGATGGTAATGGGCCGGTACACTTCATAGCTTCCAGGCATGAAGTATGGATAACTTGAATCGGCAGCCCGCTGATTGGCACTGCTGAGGTAACCTTCTGCAGGATTGAATGCATGTGGATTATCCTGATGAGGAATATATCCTTTCCACATATAACTGCTATCGGTTCCAGGCATGACAAAAAGACCCTGGTCTTCCCAGCGCAATGGAAAACTACCTTGCTGCCAAAGGGCAATGTCTCCGGATTTTGAAGCAAAAATCATGTTCTGGCCCGGCACATTGAAATGTCCGATCGCTTCCAAATAATCTGTGTAATTGGATGCACGGTTGAGCAACAACCACATTTTAAGAATATTGGAAGAATCATGGGCAACCCATTTGAGGGCATATGCTTTTTCAGCAGTAAGGTCTGTCTTGAAGCTTTTATCGTACATAACTGGACCGAAGACTGTATAGGCTACAGTATCCTCTACTGTTTTCCCGTCTTTGATCAAAATCTGCTCGAGTCTTCTGCTTGTTGGTTTCCAGGAGCTGTCAAACCAATACTCACGTTTGTCTGCATCTCGAAATTGAATTTCATAATAATCTTTGACATCTCTTCCGGCATTGGTAAAACCGAAGGATATGCTGTCATTAAAGCCAATTACAACGCCTGGAAGGCCAGGAAAAGAAACGCCATAGGCATTGAATGCGGGTGTTTTTAGCTGAATCTCAAACCATATTGAAGGCAGGGTTAGTCCCAAATGTGGATCATTGCTGAGGATGGGTTTTCCACTTTGGGTCTTGTTGCCGGATACCGCCCAGCTGTTGCTTCCATTGGATGGATTGGGTTTGAAGTCTTCTACAAACTGAATGGTATCTTTTCTTTTGAAATAAAGAGAGTCAGCAGATGCAGGAGGATCAAGTGATGCAAGCGGCTTGTTGTATGCAGTACCTTTTGCAATGACCGGGTAAAGGGAATCTGGAATGCTTGGATAGAGGATCCTGAAGTTCTCTTCACCAAGCAGCTTGAGGGCATTGGTAAACTCAAAATCCCTGTCATAGCCGGCAAGGGTTTGGGTCATTTGTTTGGTGAAAAGTGCAGACTTAAGGTTTGTCCATTTTTCAGGCTGATAACCCAAAAGTTTATACTCGATGGGCAATTCACTGGCTTTGAGCGAACTGATGTAGGTATTAACTCCTGCAGTGTAGGCATCAATAGCCGAAATGGTTTGGGGATCATTTTCCATGGCAGCCAATGCATTTTCAGCGGCAAAGACCATTCCCATCCTGCGCTGGTTCCTGTCATAATTGATGGCTTTTTCACCAACAATTTCACTCACCCTGCCTGCCGCAGCATGGGTCTGGAATTCCATTTGCCAAAGGCGGAATTTTGCATGCAAAAAACCTTGTACAAAATAAGCGTCGTTTTCCTGCTCAGCGAAAACATGTGGAACCAAACGATCATCCAGAAAAACATCAACCTTTCCTTTCAGCTCATCAAAACGCAGCGATGCGTTGAAATCTTCATCAACAGGCTCTGCATTCTGCCAGACACCCTCCTGAACACTTAAAAAACTTCCAAGCGGCAGTGGAATAACTGACCTGGTAGCAAGCAGGAAAACAAATGCAGTATTTACCAAAAGGGAAACAAGGAAAATAAAATATTTCATGGTTCAAATCTGTCTTAAAGTTAGCTACAAAAATTTAACTGAAATGGTTGATTTCATGCTTAAGGTCTATGAATGGAAACCTTGCAGCAAGAGACATCGCAATTTCTTTGTATTTATTCCTGAATTTCATGTGTTCTGCCGAATCTGGATGAAGAGGCTTGTGTTGTAGGGCCATGTTTAGCTGATCCAGTTCTTTCATTACCTCTCTCGATCTTCCATTGATGGAAGAAACACAAAACTTCTCCCAAACATACCGCGTAGCTTGGTAATTGGGATGAACCATGTCTTCAGCATAAAACCGATAATCCCGCAGGTCATCAACAACCAGTTCGTAGGATGGAAAATAATGCATTTGCTCCAGCTGGCTTGTCAATTTGTTTACAGCATGAATAAGAATTGCCTTACTCCGGTTGTTTTCAACAAATCCATCCCTGAGGTGCCGGACCGGGCTTATGGTGAAAATGATGTTAAGCTTATTGTTAAACTGTTTTAACTGTTCAACAACCGCGGTGTAAATTGAGATTATTTCCTCGGGATCCAGCATTCTCTTTGTGAAATGTGAAGCAGGCATTTTATGACAGTTGGCAACAACTTGAGACCCCGTCAGCTCATATACAAAAGCTGATCCAAGGGTAATGATCAACCATTGAGCGTCCTTTAAAAAACCATTTGCCAGGGTGATTTTTTCATTCATCCGCAGAAGGCTTTCTTCTTTGCTGGTGCAACTGAGGTTAGAGTGAAAATCCCAATGGTGCCAAAGTCCATCTCTTTCAAACAATTCTCTGGGTGATATAAATGTATGGTCGATATACCTGTTAAGGGCATTGGCAATACTGACCGGATTGAAGAGGATGCCATTGGGATTTTGTATTGCACAAAATTTTGAGGCAACAAGGTAATTGTATACATGTTCAGTAAAACATGAACCAACAAGCATGATTTTATCGTCCAGGTCTATTTTCGGACTCAATGAAGGTGGATCAAATTCCAAGTGAAAATCCATTGACAGAACGTTTTAGGATGAAAAACCCATCCGCTGTTTGCTGGCTTCAAATAAAATAATTCCAGTGGCAATGCCGACATTGAACGAGTCAAAACTACCTTGCATTGGAATCGTAAAATGAAAATCAGCTGCTTTTGTGATAAATGGCTGTATGCCTTTGTCTTCACTGCCCATGACAATGCAAGCAGGCTGTTTGAAATCGGCATTGAAAACCTTGAGACCTGACTTCATTTCAGCGGTGAAAACCTTGATATCATTCAAATGCAGGGTATCGATTGCTTTGAGCAAACTGTTCACACGGCAGACCAGGATACGTTGCAGAGCACCTGCAGAGGATTTCATTGCTTCCTCATTGATTGCACCAATTCCTTTGTCGGGAATAATCATGATCTGTGCGCCACAACACAACGCTGTTCTTGCGATGGCACCAATGTTGCGAACATCGGTAATCCCATCAAGCATCACAAAAAGGGGAACTTCTCCCCTTTGAAGGACATTATCAATCGATTCTTGTAAATCATGAAAAGATATGATGCTGTTTACACCGATAACACCCTGGTGATTGGCCCTGGTCATGGAATGCAGTTTTTCAATTGGAACTGCATTGATTGGGATTTGAAGTTTTTGAGCCAGTGACTTGATTTCATCAATCCCTTCCCCACCTATATTTTTTTGAAGGAAAATCCTTTCAAGCTGAGCTCCGTCTTTTAACGCTTCCAAAACTGGCTGTCGGCCTATGATATTGGAGGAGGATTTGTTTGTTTCATTTCTCATTTTCTAACAATTTGATCTTCATTCTAAAAAGGGCAGCAACTGTTATTGCATCCGTGATTTTGCCATCAAGTACCATCTGATACGCCTCGGTAAGGTGAATTTTTGAAACGGTCAATTCCTCAGTTTCCTCCGGTTCTGAAACGCCTTGCTGCAAGTCAGTTGCAAGATAAACAATTGCCCTCTCATCAGTTACAGAGTTGGAAAGATCCATTTCAAACAATTTCTCCCAGGTTTTTGCCTCTAACCCTGTTTCTTCTTTTAATTCACGCTTGGCAGATTCCAAAGGTTCAATATCAAGAGGCCCACCACCTTCAGGAATTTCAAGGCTGTATTTTCCTGTAACGTACCGGAATTGTCCAACCATGTAAATATTTCCGTCTTGATCAACAGGGATAACCCCAATGGCAAGGTTCTTGAAATGGACAATACCATAAATACCCTTGTTTCCTGCGGGATTGATTACCTGGTCTTCGGTAACAGCAATCCATGGATTATCATATTGATGAATGGTGCCAAGTTTTGTCCAATTGTTTTCCATAGCCGGTGTTAATGAATAAACCCTCCATGAAGGAGGGTTTACAATATTGAAATAATTTTCAATTATTTGATTTTGAATGCTGACTTTACTTTTGCAACAAAATCAAGTTTCTCCCAGGTAAACAGTTCAACTTCCACAGTTTTTGTTCCACCACCAGGTTGAGCAAATGTTTTCTTCACCATTTCATTCTTCCTTCCCATGTGTCCATAGGCAGCAGTCTCCTGGTAAATTGGGTTTCTGAGCTTCAATCTTGTTTCAATGGCATATGGACGCATGTCAAACAAGGCCTCTACTTTTTTTGCAATCTGACCATCAGTCAAATTAACTTTTGAAGTTCCATAGGTATCCACAAAAATACCCATGGGCTTTGCTACTCCAATTGCGTATGAAACCTGGACAAGCATTTCATCAGCAACACCTGCGGCAACCATGTTTTTGGCGATGTGGCGTGCAGCATAAGCGGCACTCCTGTCTACTTTAGAAGGGTCTTTCCCGCTGAAAGCACCACCACCATGGGCACCTTTACCACCATAAGTATCAACGATGATTTTTCTACCTGTCAGGCCTGTATCACCATGGGGTCCGCCAATGACGAATTTCCCTGTAGGATTGATATGGTAGGTAATGTTACTGAAAAGTTTTTGAACGTCTTTTTTGCACTTGGCCTTCACGCGGGGAATCACAATGTTGATGACATCATTTTTGATGGTATCCAACATTTTCTTATCGCTTTTGGAGAAGTCGTCGTGCTGGGTAGAAACAACTATAGCATCAATCCTGAGTGGTTTGTCGTTGTCATCATATTCAATGGTAACCTGGCTTTTGGCATCTGGGCGCAGGTATGGCATTTTGCTTTTCTTTTCTCTCCTGATGTCTGCCAACTCAATGAGAATTTTGTGTGCAAGATCCAATGCCAATGGCATGAGGTTCTCCGTTTCGTTGGTTGCATAACCAAACATCATACCTTGATCACCAGCACCCTGGTCTTCTTTCTTTTTACGTTCAACACCCCTGTTGATGTCGGCAGATTGTTCATGGATGGCAGAGAGAATACCGCAAGAATTGGCCTCGAACATGTACTCGCTCTTCGTATATCCAATCTTGGCGATGACGTCACGTGCAATCTTTTGTACGTCAAGCGTACAATTGGCTTTAACCTCTCCAGCAAGAACCACTTGTCCGGTAGTTACCAATGTTTCACAGGCAACTTTGGCCATTGGATCGAAAGCAAGGAAATTATCGATCAGGGCGTCTGAGATCTGATCTGCTACTTTGTCAGGATGTCCTTCGGAAACGCTCTCTGATGTAAACAGGTATGGCATGATGTTAATTTGGTTTGTGCAAATATAATGTGAAAATCAAAGTTTAGAATAAACAACCCTGAATTTCATTTTTTTTGAAGCATGGTTCCCGCCACCGAGCACCACATTTCCCCTGCAGAGATTATTGAGTGCAAATGTTATGAACAGGTCTTCATAACGAAGGCTGTAAGGTGCGGTCAATCTCAATTGAAAATTGGGATTGTTTCTGGTGATGATACCCTGCAAATACCTGGTCAGGTTCATGTTGTAAGAAGATAAAAACTGTCCTGAGTTATCAGAAAAGTATTTGCGCTGTCCACCAAAAAGGAATGATTCGAATTTACCATTGATAAATCCATCAGAAAGGAAAGGATAGTATTTTTTATTGGCTGAATCCAACATTTCAGCATACAGGAATTCAGGAGTTTGAAAAATACCGGGACGCCTGCCTGGTGTCGAAACCTCTTGCATGGAAAGTTCAGCAAGATGAATCATTACGTTTCCCTTTTTTTGCTTGAATTCATCCAGTCCAGGAATCCTTAACATGGAATAAGTTCCAGGAGCTGCTTGGAGATAGATGAGACTATCTCCTCTTGGTTTGGTTCCAAGATGACGTGTTGCTTCGCTTCCAGTATATGATCTGACTATATTATTGACAGAGGCACCGGGAATGCCATTGTCAAAAATGAAATTCTTGAAGGTAGTATCTGCCTTGCCAGATTTGGTGTACCTATAATATATCCGCAATTGGGTAGCGGTATCACTCATGGCAAAACTCATGAGGGCATTGGCGTTACTGCCGCTTGTTTGTGGAACCAGTGCAAAACCTTTGAGGAAATCACGGTAGAGGGAATCTGACTTGTATGGGCTTCTTCCAGTTGTGTCAAATGAAAGAAGTGCCCTTGCAAAAGAATTATTGAGCCTGATGCGCAGTTGGTTGTTTAAACTTTGTCTGAAGAGAAAAAGTGAATCATTCAAATCAGAGGGTGCGAATGTTCTGGATCCGATCAGTTCACCATATTGAACAGATTTTGATGTAAAATAAGCTGAATCGGGGCTTAACTTTTCTGAAATGCGGTGAACATTGATGGTTTGCAGTGCATTGGTGTCACCAAATGTATTGGTCCATCTTAGGCAGAGTACTGCTGAGTCAAGAAAAAGGCTGTCAGGGACATTTTCAAAAGAAAAGGGATAATTAGGTGGTTTGAGCTCCATAAAAATGGAGGCTGTAGTCTTTCCAAACTGGGGATCATTTGAAATATGACCCAGGATAAATTGACCTGCATTTCCGTTGATATCCCTTCCCAAACGTGGAACAAGTGAATCTGGCGTTGTATATGAAGAGGCAATTACTTCAAAACTAGTGTCAAAAGTAACCACATTGTCAATGGCTGGAAGAAGTCCTGCACCAATATCAGTACCCTTTATTTTGGTACAATTAGAAAAAAAAGAAATTGAAAAAACAAAAACCAGGACTTTCAACAATCTTCGATATCTCACTTAATATATATTTAACGTTTCCTGACTGATTAATTACTTGTTTGCAAGGTCGCCATACAATTGTAAATACTCTGTTAAATCAGAATCCGGGTTGTAAGGAATGACCTTTTTACCCTTGACTTTGGAGAACTGATCGATCAAAGCTTTGTCTACTTCCCCATCACCAAATGAAATGGCATCTGCATAAGTAGCAGCTCCATTGAAAATCGCAGTATTATCGATGTTTTTGTATGGTTCAAGGTCTTTTTCCTTTATGCCAACATTGATCATGCTTAACTTGAGGAAATCGTCACCAAGCTTCTCAGAAAAAGTATTCTGTCCAAGGGTGAACAACACTTTGCTGTTGCTGAATACAGGTTCTTTCTTGTAGGCTGTTTTCAAAAAAACGGGTACAAGGCCGGTCATCCAGCCACTGCAATGAATAATGTCTGGAGGCCATCCAAATTTCTTTACCGTTTCAAGGGCGCCTTTGCAGAAAAAAATGGAACGAATGCCATTGTCATCATACCACTTTTCATTTTCATCCTGGAATACAAATTTACGCTTGAACATGTCCTCATTATCCAAAAAATAAACCTGAAGACGAGCATTGGGCAGTGATGCTACTTTAATTTGAAGGGGATAATCATCGTTTTCGATAGAGATGTTGATACCAGAGAGCCTTACTACCTCATGAAGACGATGTCTTCTTTCGTTGATTGTTCCAAATCTAGGCATGATGCACCTTACTTCATAACCAGTATCATTGGCTTTAATCGCAAGTTTATTTACGATTTCCGAGAACTCTGTGAGCTCAAGGTAAGGCGACATCTCGTTGGCTATAAAGAGAATTCTTTTTTTGCTTACCATTTGTTTGGATTAATGAAGCGGACGAAATTGCATGCAAAAATAAGAAATTTTATCGGATTTGCCTGCCGATAGCCATTTCAGGTCCTTTCGGGCTGAATAATTGACAAAGATTTACATTTTCTCCAACCAAGCATTTGGTTAACTTTACCATTCAAAATCTATGGATGTTCATCAAAAGGATCAAAACCATATTGCAGTTCATCATTTTCCTTTCATTGGGCATGTTTCTGGTTTGGTACTCAACCAAATCATTCACTGCAGATGAGATCAGCAAAGTTAAACAATTGGTTTTCAATGCAAAACCCATTATTATTGTTCCCTGTATCCTTATTCTTGTCTTGAGTCATTACATCCGCGCCATCAGGTGGAAAATGTTGATACAACCATTGGGAAAGAGCCCTGCCACCTCAAACGTTTTTCTTGCGGTACTGACAGGTTTTTTCATGAATCTTTTGTTTCCGCGCTTAGGGGAAGTAATGAAATGCACCCTACTGGCCAAATATGAAAAAATTCCGGTAGACAAACTGATCGGTACAATGGTTGCAGAAAGGGTATTGGACCTTATTTGCCTTTTTTTAGTGATTTTGCTGGCCATCTCAACGCAAATTGATCTTGTGGGTGGTTATGCAAAAGAGCTAATAGATCAAATACTAGCAAAAATCAATACATCACCGTCAGCCATTCTGTTTTTTGTTATCCTGTTGATTTTTGTTGCTGCAATTGTCTACCTGGCTTATATAAAAGCCCGCCATTCTTCATTTATTAAAAAGATAAACAATTGGATAAAAGGGATTGTTGAAGGACTGATCAGTGTCAGAAAAGTTGAAAACAAGCTCATGTTCATTGTTTACACGCTGTTAATTTGGTTTCTTTACCTCACCAGCATCAGGGTTGGCTTTTATGCCATGGAAGACCTTGTGCAACTTGGATGGGTACCCTCCCTAACCATCCTCACTTTTGGAAGTTTTGCCATGATTGCAACACAGGGGGGCATCGGCGCCTATCAATTTGCTGTTCAAAAAACACTGTTGCTCTATGGTGTAAAGGAAGTATCTGGACTTGCATTTGGCTGGCTGCTCTGGTCAGTGCAAACAGTCATGCTATTTATCACAGGGCCTATTTCACCACTGCTGCTTTTTATCCTCAACAAGAAATCCATTAAACCCAATTTAAACAATTAATTATCAAATATATATGAATAATATCAAGCTCATACCAATCATCCTCACATTCATCTGCAGTTATTCTTTTGTTGGCGCACAATCGCTTAATGAAAAGCCTGATGCCTATAAAAATGGGTGGCACCTGGAAGATTATCAGTCAACTGGCATATACGGCATCTCGTTGGAGAGAGCCTATAGTGAATTCTTGGCTGGCAAGTCTCCTAAAAAGAAGGTTGTTGTAGCTGTCATTGATTCAGGCATCGATACTGCACATGAGGATTTAAAGCCAGTGCTATGGCAAAATCGAAAGGAAATTCCAGGAAATGGCATTGATGATGACAAAAACGGTTACATCGACGACATCCATGGATGGAACTTTATCGGCGGCAAAGATGGTAAAAACGTAGGCAAAGACAGCTATGAAGCAGTAAGGGTTTACTACAAGTTCAAACCTGAATT
>JBIJAE010000267.1:0-2904 GCA_044345895.1 Chitinophagaceae bacterium | reverse complement strand
TGATGTTCTGTTCTTGAATGCCAAGTTTCTTAAGTAGTATGGGTACGAACACTGCTCCACTGCTGTTGATTGCGTCAACAACTATTTTGAGGTTTTGCTTTTCAATCAAGTTTTTGTTGACCAGCGGATGAGATACAATGGCATCAATATGCCTGTCTGCATGATCATATTTTGTTACAATGCTTCCAGCTTTATCTACCAAAGAAAAAGTGATATTGCCCTGCTCTGCATTGTTGAGGATCAGCGCACCTACTTCAGCACTGATGAATTCACCTTTGTTGTTCAGCAATTTGAGTGCATTCCATTCTTTGGGATTATGGCTGGCTGTGATGATGATTCCTCCTGCAGCATGCTCTGCAGCCACTTCAAATTCAACGGTTGGTGTGGTTGAAAGTCCAAGGTCAATGACTTCTGCACCCATTGCCACAAGCGTTTGTGCAACAAGTCCTGCAATCATGGGCCCGCTTATTCTTCCATCTCTGCCAATGATAATTTTTTTGTTGCCTTCTGACATTGCCCATTCTCCAAAGGCAGCAGTATATTTTACCACATCCAACGGGGTGAGTGATTCACCTGGTTTTCCTCCAATCGTTCCCCTAATTCCTGAAATGCTTTTAATCAATGCCAAATTGAAAATTTTAAGGATGCAAAATTACAAAATAAAGCCTGTTCTGTCAACTAAATATGGCTGCCAAGGGCTTTTTATGGGCATAATGCTTTTTGTTAACTTTCCGAAAAATCTATTTCCTGGAAATACTGCTTAATTTTACAGCATGCCTATCTTGCAGTCAGATCAGATGTCTTTTTTTCAGCAGGTATTACACCTTGATTATCAGTTTATGCTATTGATGAACCGCAAAATGGTTCACCCTGTTTTGGACGAAATGTCTCTTTTTCTGCGAGAATCTATTTTTCATGTTCCCTTGTATCTTTTTATTATTCTGTATTCTTTTCAGGTTTTGGGTAAGAAAGCCATTTGGTGGGTGCTGGGGGCAATCGCCCTTGTTGCATTTTGTGACCTTGTTAGCAGCCATTTCATCAAAACCTATTTTGACAGGCCAAGGCCTTGCAGGGATCCATTTATGGCAGGGCAGATCAGGTTTCTTGCCCGGTATTGCGGCGCAAATGGAAGTTTTACTTCCTCCCATGCCGTCAATCATTTTGCCTTCGCAACCTACGTAGCTTTGACGCTGAGGGGGATTTCAAAATGGTTTAATCTTTTGTTCGTTTGGGCATTTTTCATTGCATATGCACAGGTTTATGTGGGTGTTCACTATCCTTCGGATGTGTTGGCTGGGGCTTTTTTGGGGATAGTTTTTGGATTGTTGGGCGCACAAATCAGCCGGCAGGCCCTATCTTTACAGCAATATAGCATATGAATGAGTTGCTCATCCTCTTCTTACTGATCCTGATCAATGGTTTTTTTTCCATGGCGGAGATTGCCTTGGTTTCTGCCAGAAAAGCCCGTCTCGAGGGCCAGGCGAACAAAGGCGATTCAAGAGCCAAACATGCGCTGGCACTCGCACAGAAGCCTGATTCTTTTTTATCCACTGTACAAATAGGAATTACTACTATCGGTATCCTGACGGGTATATTTTCCGGAGATAAAATTGTAGATGACGTATCCATTTTTCTTGAGGGATTGCCTGCATTTGCAGCCTACAGCAAAGGGATTGCTACTGCGGCGGTTGTTGTCATCATTACCTTTTTCTCTCTCGTATTTGGCGAGCTTGTTCCCAAGCGACTTGGAATGTCCAATCCGGAGAAAATAGCCAAAACAGTTGCAGCGCCCATGCGCCTGATTTCAAATATTGCCTATCCATTCGTTTGGTTGTTGGTGACCACCACCACCCTGATCATGAGACTATTCAGGGTAAAGACCGATGATTCACAAGTGACCGAAGAAGAGATCAAGGCAATCATCAATGAGGGGACAGAACATGGTGCCATTGAAGCAACCGAGCAGGAAATCATCCAGCGTGTTTTCCACTTGGGGGATAGAAACATTACTTCATTGATGACTCACCGAAGTGATGTGATTTGGTTTGACGCCAATGACAATGAGCAGAGCATAAGAGAAAAAATCATGAAAGAACCGCATTCTGTTTATCCGGTATGCGACAAATCAATCGATAATATCAAGGGAATCGTTTCTATCAAGGATATGTATGTTACACCAGATGAGGTTTCTTTCAAGGATAGCATGAAGAATCCTTTGTTTGTTCCAGAGAATATCAGCCCCTATCAATTGCTTGAAAAGTTTAAAGTTTCCAAGATTCATACAAGCTTTGTTGTTGATGAATATGGAACCCTGCTCGGTTTGGTAACCTTGAATGATTTGCTTGAAGCAATTGTGGGCGACCTGCCACAGCATGATTTGCAGGATTATGAAATCATCGAAAGAGAAGATGGAAGTTTTTTAGTTGATGCACAGATTCCATTTTATGATTTCTTGACAAGGTTTGAAAAAGCCGATTGGATGAATGAAGGTGAGCAGGAATTTGATACATTGGCAGGATTCATTTTGCATACACTGGAACGCATCCCAGAAACCGGTGAACATTTTGAGTGGAAAGGATTTGGCATAGAAATCATTGACATGGACGGACACCGAATTGATAAGGTGTTGGTAAAATTATCAGACCAGATCCGCAGTGAAATGGAAGAAGAACAATAAGGAACATGGAACTTTCTCTTCAACACAAAACGGCATTGGTTTGCGGCAGTTCCCAGGGAATTGGCAAGGCCATTGCCATAGAACTTGCTCAGCTTGGCGCCACTTGTATTTTGCTTGCCAGAAATTTAACCAGCCTTCAGCAAGCCGTCAACGAACTGCCTGTTAACAATGGTCAATCGCATGCATTTCACGCAGTTGATTTCAAGGATCTTGATGCGCTCAAGGAG
>JBIJAE010000266.1:0-2914 GCA_044345895.1 Chitinophagaceae bacterium | reverse complement strand
GGTATGCTTTGCTGAACCTCTCATAGATACCTTCAATAGCAGATGATTCAATCAGGTTGATGGTACAACCGCCAAATCCTCCACCCATCATTCTGGCACCAGCAATGGCCTCTTCCTGCTTGGATAAGTCAACCAAAAAATCCAACTCTTTGCAACTGACCTCATACAACTCACTCAATCCCTTGTGGGATCCATGCATCTGTTTTCCAAATCCATGGATATCATTTTGCAGCAAGAGTTTGCACCCGGTTTCGAGGCGGATGTTTTCTTCAATCACATACAAAGACCTGTTGTAAACGGTTGGTGAAACGGCAGCCCTGAATTGTTCATCCAGCATTGAAAGTTTTGCATCCCTGAGGCTGTTGACTTCAGGGAATCTTTCTTTGAGTACCGCAACGCCCTGTTCACACTGTTGCCTTCTCAAATTGTATTCACCACCTGCAAGGGAATGCTTTACGCCCGTATCAAACAAGACGATCTTGTAATCACCAAGGTTCAAGGGGAAATATTGATAAGAAAGGTCTCGACAATCCAATTGTATTACCTGTGCATCCTTGCCCATTACACTGGCAAACATGTCCATGATGCCACACTTCACACCAACAAATTCATTCTCCGCTTTTTGGGCCAATCTTACCAGGTCCAATCGTTCCAATTGCAAATCAAACAGCGCATTGAGCGCGAATGCAGTTGCACACTCAACTGCAGCAGAAGATGACATGCCTGCACCGGTAGGCACATCGCAAGTAAGCACCAAATCAAAACCACTGAGCGGTTTATCAAGCTTTTGCAGTTGGTCCACAACACCAAGAACGTAAGCAGACCAATGTCCTGGGTTGGATGCGAGAAGATTGATGTCAACCTGATTATCTTCTCCCAGGTCCTTGGCAAAAAGCCTGATCAAATTGTCATCACGCCTTGCAACGGCAACATGAGCAGCCTTGTCAATGGCAGCGGGCAATACAAACCCAAGGTTATAATCGGTATGCTCACCAATCAAATTGATCCTGCCAGGGGATTTGGCCATTATTTGTGGCGCATACCCATATTTTTCAATAAAAAGACTTCTCACGTCCATTTCAACACGTTTTTATTGAGAACAAGATACAAAAACCTTTGCTTGGTTTACCGGTAATCAAATTGGGCTGTGGCAACAGTGGTCTTGTTTGAAACCACCCTTATCCATTTGGCCTGTATGTCTGCAGGAAAAGCCAATACCATGCTTTTTCCGGCAGCAACAGGAACAGTTTTATAATCGTACCAAACCCCATCGCCTGTTGCATCCAACTGTAGCGTAAAAGAAACGGCTGAGGTTGATTGATGAGACAGGGTCAGAGTCCGTTTGTCGTAACCACCAAAAAGGTATGGATCAGATGCAATACCATCAGCAATTTCAACATTGAGCCATGGACCGCCCTTACCAACAGGTTTGCCCATTTTCCAGAGATCATCAATCACACCCGCCCAAACCGCAGCTTTCCTGTCTTCTGAGTAAAAAATATTCCTGTTGGCCAATGCAGTTTTTGTGTCAATACCAGAGATGATCAACATACCGCGGAAAGACGCATAATCATTGATGCGCAGCCCATGTGTTGAAACGGGTTTGATTTTTGCAAAACCATCAGCATTCTCTGAAGGCAGTTCGTAAAATGTGCCACCGCAATTGAAAAGGTCTCGTTCAGTAGCAACTTCCCTGCAAATGCGCACCGATTGTCTATCCATCAGGCCGTTGTATCCCTGATCTGTTTTAGGCAAGCGCCAGCGCCTTCCCATGCCGTCAACAATGAGGTAAGAAGATGCATCCACTTGTACAACCTGGGAAGGGATGTTAACCTTTTCCCGGATGGTTTGCTGCATGGTGTCGTTTTTCTTCGCTACCAGCTTCATTGTACTGTCCATCTCATAATAACCTGTTTCAATCGATGTATTTCCAAATGATGCACTGGCCAGCACACCCAGCTTTCGCTTGTTGTCACCCAATGCAAGCAACAAACCGCCCAATGAGGCTTCATCGTTTACCTTGCTGATGCCGGCAAATGCTGAAGAGGATTGAGGAATATTTTGCCTGGACCCTGCGTATACAAAAGAAGCGGAGACAACAGCAGATTGGACAGTTCTGATCCTTATCCATTCTCCCTTTTCTGCATTGGTAAAAGGAAGTACAACGGAACCATTTGATGGAATCGCAATGGTTTTAAGCGTTTTCCATTTTGCATTACCCAAAACATCCACCTCCAAAACCAAGGTCAACGTTGAATTGCCATGGTTCTTGAGCAAAGCCGTCCTGTTGCTCCATCCTGCGAAAAGAAATGGTTCAGACAGTGCTCCTGCTGCAACTTTTTCATTGTACCAAATGGAACCTTGTGCATTGGTATTGCCAGTGCTGTCGGGCTTCTTGAGTGAAGTAAACCAGACATTTGAATTGGATTGACCGGGTCCTAAAATCCCTCCTTTTTCCTTGCGTTTGTTCAAAAACTCACTTTTGGCTGCATCATCACAACCAAAAACCAATTGATCGTTCCAGCGTGTAAAGTCGCCAATCACTTTGAGGTAAGATGATCTGGGTCTGATGCCGGCAGTATTGGTTGATGTGAAGGTTGCAGGAAAACGCCAGAACATGCCATGCATGGTCATCAGGTAATCCTTGTTCTGCTCAGTGCCAATGTTCCTGATCCTGGGCCACTCTGTATTCCATCCGTGTGCTCCATCGTATGAATTGGAGGCCTTGGGCAAGCGATAAAAAAACCATTGGCCATTGTCTCTGCAAGCCAAAATAACAGACTTGTGGTCCCAACCGGTTGACCAGATGGGATCTGAAGATGGTGAATTGTTTCCGCTGATGCCTCCGGGGCCGGTTACTTCAACAAACTGGTTTCTCCTGATCAATTTCCAGTTTTTACCATCCCATTCAGAC
>JBIJAE010000031.1:0-10778 GCA_044345895.1 Chitinophagaceae bacterium | reverse complement strand
AACCCCAACAAGATTGTCGACACACCGCCCATGAACACCATGTTGCGGTACGAACCGGGTCAGTTTACACCGGAGTTCAAAACCATCTTCCGGTTTCATCAGCAAGACATCCTGCAACATGCAGAGCAGTGCAATGGTTCAGGTGATTGCAGAAAGACCCATCTCTCTGGCGGCACCATGTGTCCTTCCTATATGGCTACGCGCGATGAGAAAGACACCACCCGTGCCCGTGCCAACATCCTCCGTGAATTCCTGACCCATTCTGACAAACAGAACAGGTATGACCATAAGGAAATCTATGATGTGATGAGCCTCTGCCTGAGCTGCAAGGCTTGTAAGAGTGAGTGCCCATCGAATGTTGACATGGCCAAACTCAAGGCAGAATTTCTGCAGCATTATTATGATGCCAATGGTGTTCCTTTCCGTTCATGGTTGATTGCCAATTTCACCGCAGCTGCAAAATTGGGCTCTATCGCACCTTCACTCTATAATTTCGTGATGGGCAATGCCTTCACTGGAGGACTGGTAAAATACCTTTCTGGGTTCGCCCAGAAACGCTCCATGCCGGCCCTTTCCAAACAGACTTTGCGGGCATGGTTCAACAAACACCAGCATGTGCAATCCCTTGCAAACTATACAAAAAAAGTATACCTGTTCTGCGATGAGTTCACCAATTACAATGATGCACATATTGGCATAAAGGCTGTAAGGTTGTTGAATAAGCTGGGCTATGAAGTGTTGATACCTGCGCATGGTGAAAGTGGCCGGACCTGGCTTTCAAAAGGCCTGGTCAGAAAGGCCAAGACCATCGCCAACAAAAACATTGCCTTGTTCAGCCCTTTGATCGGCGATGCTACGCCACTTATTGGCATTGAGCCCTCGGCGATACTGACGTTCAGGGACGAATACCCTGACTTGGCCACCGATCAGCACCTCGATGCTGCAAAGGCCTTGGCCAAGAATTCATTCCTGGTTGATGAGTTCATTGCCCGGGAGATCAATTTGGGAAGAATCACCAAAGACCAGTTCAACACTGAGAAACGTGCGATATTGTTGCATGGCCATTGCCAGCAAAAAGCAGTGGGCTCACTGGCAGATTCGATTAAAATTCTTTCGTTTCCAGAAAACTATTCTGTTGAAACCATCCCTTCAGGATGTTGTGGCATGGCCGGTTCTTTTGGCTACGAAAAGGAGCATTATGATGTTTCCATGAAAATTGGGGAACTGGTCTTGTTCCCATCAGTGCGAAAGCACAGTGGAACCTGCACGGTTGCAGCACCAGGTACCAGCTGCCGCCACCAGATCAAAGATGGAACTGGTGCAAAAGCGCTTCATCCGGTGGAGGTTTTGTTTGAGGCGTTGGTTTGAGGTAAACTTTCAAAAGTTAGCCGGGGGGATAAAATCCTGTTTTCTTATATTAAAATTTTTAGTTATCTTTGGCGTTAGTAACGCATTAAGTTAGTATGATCATTTCTTTCGGTGATAAGGATACCCATAAAATATGGGAAGGTCAGAGAGTCAAGGGCTTTTCAACAGATATTCAAGAAATTACCAGGAGGAAACTCAGGATGTTGAACAGCTCACAGGACATCAATGACCTGATGGTTCCTCCATCAAATAGACTTGAAAAACTGAAAGGAAAATTGAAAGAATTTTATTCCATTCGTGTCAATAGCCAATGGAGAATCATTTTCAAATGGAACAATGGAAATGCGGAACTGGTTGAGATCATCGATTACCATTAAACCCAAAGATATGAGCAAGTTAAAAAATATTCATCCAGGCGAAGTTCTTCTTGAAGAGTTTCTTGTTCCTTTAGAAATCACGGCTTACAGGCTTTCAAAAGATATTGGCATTCCACAAACGCGGGTGTCTGAAATCATCAAAGGGAGAAGGCGCATTACAGCTGATACTGCATTGCGACTTTCTATTTATTTTGGGAATAGTGCTAGATTTTGGCTAGGGCTGCAAGATGACTTTGATATTGAAGAGGAAACAAATCAGAAGAAGACTGTCTTCAAAGCCATCAGACATTTTTCTAATAAAGCAGCATAATCAAATTCATCCCATGCTTGATCTTTTTGGTTTTTCTGATCCTGCTGTCAATCTCCTTCCCACGGATGGATCGGTCCATTATTTTGGCAAGCTCTTGTCAAAGCAGGAAGCGGATGATTTCTATTCAGAATTGCTCAACAACATTGCCTGGGAAAATGACCAGGCCATTATTTTTGGCAAGCGCATCATCACCAAACGAAAAGTGGCCTGGTATGGCGACAAACCTTTTCAGTATACTTATTCAAGTATCACCAAGGAGGCGCTGCAATGGACTGGTGCATTAAAAGAGCTCAAGGCCATCGCAGAAAACGCAAGCGGTGAAACCTACAACTCATGCCTCTTGAACCTCTACCATACCGGCGAAGAGGGAATGGCCTGGCATAGCGATGCAGAAAAGGACCTGAAGAAAAATGGTGCCATTGCATCACTCAGTTTTGGCGCAGAAAGGAAATTTGCCTTCAAGCACAAAAAGACTGCAGAGGTCGTGAATGTATTGCTTGAACACGGCAGCCTGTTGGTCATGAAGGATGAAACCCAAACCCATTGGTTGCACCGACTTCCACCTACCAAAAAAATATCATCTCCCAGGATCAACCTTACGTTCCGAACCATTGTAGGTTGATGTATTGGAGGGCAACCAGATGAGTAAACAAATGAGTTTTATGGTTGTTCTTGCTGGTTTTTCTTATCGTCACCCTTTTCATACCCTTCATAATAGTATGATTGTTCAATCCCTTTAAAAACCATTTCTCGATCATTGACATCACCAGTCAAATTTCCCCCAAGCAATGTTCTTAATTCTAAATCATTAATTGGGCTTCGTTCCATGGCTTGTAAATAAAGGGTCTTGTCCACAAATTGCCAGTTTACGACTTTATTGAAACTATTTTTAAGCATCAAATCCAGCCATATTCGCATTGTTCTGCCATTGCCCTCCATAAAAGGATGAGCAATATTCATTTCTACATATTTTGCAATTATATCTTCAAAACTATGCTCAGGCATTTGCTCTATTTTGGCTAAAATTTCTTTCAAATAAAGTGCAGTAGCAAACCTAAAACCTCCTTTTGAAATATTGTGAACGCGTATTTTACCTGCAAAATCATACAGACCCGAAAACAAATATTCATGGATTTGCTGAAGCCCTTTGAAGCTGCCAATTTCTATTTTGTCTATGTCTCCAGACTCAAATAATTTGAATGCTTTTTCTATGCTTTCTTTGTCAATATTCTTCATGTCAGTATTGTTTTCTTCTTCTTGATTCGGTTTTGTGCCCAACGTTTGAGGCTTGCCAAGGGTTGCTAATTTATATTTTTCCAACCGGAAGCTTAAGCTGATTAAAATGCCCAAATTGAAGTTAATAAACTATCGCTAAGTAACATTCGGTCAAGACCGATATTAGATGTTAATACAAAAATTTGGGCGCGTATCATTTCTCTTCAACAGTTGTTTCCGGTTCGTTTCCAAAAATCGAATCCTTGAATTTGTTGTAAAGGAACGATGCGATCAGCATAATGACCCCAAGTACAATGAGAACAATGGTTTTGGAGATGGTGGATAGGGCTGAAAGGTCGTAGAACAGAACTTTGCAAAGGGTGATGCCAAACAGGATGATGCCACCCACCCGGATGTGTTTCAGTTTTTTGCTGATGCCTGTAATGATCATCGCAAGTGCATATACAGCAAAGATGATGCTGAGCCCGAGTTTGTATTCATTGGCAAATCCTCCAATATCCATCCAATGGATGAATTCATTGCAGAGCAATACGAGCAATGTTGCATTGACAATAAGCGCGCTTAGTTTAGTTGTGTTGGGGGAAGGCAAAAATCTTTTCAGGTTGGATATGATACCCAAAAGCAACACTGCAATGAGCAGGAGATATCCGTATCGGATGCCCAACATCGATAAAGCGTTTCCATTTTTCTGCTGGATGTAATGATCCCTCAGGATGCCAATTTCAGTCAATCCTCCAATCAATGCAATGAACAACGCATAAACTCCCACGATAGCCAATATGGTTGCCAGATGCTTTTCCTTGACATATTTCCAGTTGAGCCATAGCCAAAGACTGAGGTATCCAATGCTGAATCCCTGCAGGGACAGCAGGGTAAAACTGTTTAGTGCTTCGGACGTATGGTTAATCCGATAAACTGTCCAGGCAAGGTCAATCTCCTGCACAATACCAAGATAGGTGAGCAAGATAAAGGCAAGTGGTACTGCTACAGTCAATACTGATTTGACAATACCCTGCTCGCCCTTGAAATAGTTGATGGATAACCTGCTGATGACCCCGATGCAAATGCAAACAAATACGGAGCTCAGGAAATTGGCATTGAGAAAGGGTTTTGTGGCAATCGAAATGGAAGCATCAGTTGCATAATCCTGTTTCCAGTCGATGAACAAACTTCCCAAAGTCAATAGCAGCAAGGCAATCGACAGGATCAGGTATGTCTCTCGTTTTTTCTTGTAGCCTGTGTAAAATAAAAAGAATGCTTCTGCAGCCCATAAAACAGTAATGGTATTGCCCTTGTAGTAAATTGGGATTGATACGGTAAAGAATGCCAGTCCGAGGCCAATGATGAAAAGGGTTACTGTCTCATCTGCCAGCTTCAACCATTTGATTCGTTCGCCTATAATCAGGTGCACCAGTGCATTGGCCAGTGCAAAAAGGGTGAGGTGTTGGTCATTGTCAAACGTCTTGTTGAACAGGTAATATCCCAACAGAAAGAAGGCAACTGCATTGATGAGCAAAATGCCAATTTCAGCAAGGTTGTAGCGTTCTTTTTTGATGATTTTGTTGACAAGAAATGCGGTGTAAAAAATGATAAAATTGACAATCAGGAAAATGATATTGGAAGAAAATCCTGCAGCGAGGTTTTTTGCGTTGAGAAACGAGATAATGAAAATAAACCAGCTGATTCCAAATGCTACTTGGTAAATCAGCTTCCAGTCTCGCTTGAAGGAAAGCAACAGGAGCCCGATATTGATGATAGACAAGTATCCGTACAAAAGGGGCAGGTTTTCATTACCCGTGCTCAATAAAAATGGAATTGCATAAGCGCCCACCTGCCCCAGCAGGGCAATGATTTTTCTGTTGTACCAAATTGACATGCTGACAACAAATACAGTAGTGGCCAACATCAAGCCAAAGGCGATGGGCTGGGTAAAAAGATGATAAAAGCTGTGTGCTACATAGGTGATGAAATACATGATGGTGATTGATCCACTCATCAAGACTGCACTGTAGTCGATGTATTTGGATTTCAGTCTGTACGCCAGAAGGCAAAGGGCTGCTGCAATGCTATAACCAAGGATGATGCGCATGGAAGGACTTATCAGGTCTTTGTCAATGGCATATTTCGCGCCAATGTATACACCAATAACCATCACCAATATGCCAATCTTGTTGATGAGATTGCTGCCGATCAGGTTTTCCAGTTGATCCTTGCGAGCATGGGTTGTGGCTGCCGTTGATTGTTTTTTGGTGGTGGAAATAGATGGAGTTGATCTTCGAACAAAAGGCACTTCAGCCTGCGGTGATGCTGCAACTGTTTGCAGCGATGCCTTCAATGATTGCAATTCACCAAGGACCATGTTCAACGTTTCCGTTGTTCTGCTTTGTTCAGCATTCAATTGTTTGACGTTGTTTTCCAAATCCTCAATGCGTTGGTTGATATCTTCCATGCTTTATGGTTTAAAGGTGTTGTTTTTTAGGCCTTCCCGGTTATTTTCACAGGAACAATTAATCTAATTTACCAAACCATATTTTTTGCGTTTTTTAGTTTTCTTTCGGTTTGAATACTTTCAGTTGTTCAGCCAACTCCCTGACCCGCTCAGGGTTTTCGGCAGCCAGGTTTTTCTTTTCCCCGATATCAGTTTTTAGGTTGTACAGCTGTGCTGTAGGGCTATTGCCCAATTCGATGTTGACAAGTGGGTTTACAGGGCGGGCATTGCTTGGCTCTATGTATTTCCAATCTCCATTGGTAATCGAAAGTGTTTTCAGACCTTCTTTGACCATGGTTTTTCTTCCATTCGGTGATTTTCCCAGCAGGGCATCAAGCATGTTTTCGCTGTCGGGTGCATGACCTGCAGGAACCTTGGTTTTCAGCATGGTTGCAAATGATGCAAGAAAATCAACCTGAGAAATCATCGCATCAGAAACGCCTGGTTTGACGAGTGCAGGCCAGCTTACAAGAAAAGGCACACGGGTTCCGGCTTCAAATGCACTGTATTTGCCACCCCTGAGTGCTCCCCAGGGTGTATGGCCATTCAAGGCGGTAACAGCCTCATCATCATAGCCATCGTCCAATACAGGACCATTATCGCTGCTAAACACGACCAGGGTATTTTGGTCAAGGCCCAGCTGCTCCAATTTGTTCAGGATCTGGCCTACGGCCCAATCAATTTGCAGGATGGCATCTCCGCGGTAGCCCAGACCACTTTTTCCTTTGAACATGGTGGAAGGCATGCGTGGAACATGGGGTTCCGTGAGTGCATGAAAAAGGAAGAAAGGTTTCGATTTGTTCTGTTCGATGAATTCAAGCGATTTTGTCAAAAATGTCAGGGGCATTTCTTCATCGGTCCACCGGGCTTTTGTGCCTCCTGTCATGAAACCAATCCTTCCAATACCATTGACAATGGTGTTGTTGTGGCCATGGTTCGGCGAAGCCTTCATTTTAAGCAACTCCGGGTTTTCCAGTCCGGTAGGGTCGTTGCCGATTTTCTTTTGATAGTCAACCTGAATCGGATCGGATGGATCTGAGCCCACTACATGATGGTTCTCCACAAAAACAGTTGGAACACGGTCGGCCGTGGCAGGAAAGATGAATGAATAATCAAAGCCCACTTCATTCGGGCCGGGTTTGATTTCACTGTTCCAGTTTTTTTGCACTTCATTTCCCAAACCAAGGTGCCATTTGCCCACCAAGGCCGTTTGGTAGGAGGCCTGCTTGAACAAGGAGGCAAGGCTCATTTTGTCTGTAGGAATGATCAGTGCAGCATCTCCGGGCAAGATGCCTGTGCCCGTTTTTCTCCATGGGTATTGCCCTGTCATCAATGCATACCGCGAAGGCGTGCAACTTGCTGAAGTGGCATGCCCATTGGTAAACCTGATTCCGCTTTTTGCGAGCCTGTCCATGTTGGGTGTTTTGATCTTGGTTGCGCCATAGCAACCCAGGTCTCCATAGCCGAGGTCATCTGCGTAGATGATGATCACGTTGGGTCGTTGTTGTGCGGAAAGGGTAATGCAAAAAAAGAGGAGAGCGCAGAGGGTTTGAAGACTTTTCATGCTGGCAGCTTTGTGCTTTAAGTTATTATTTCTGTGGGTTCTGCTTAAATAATTCCTTTAAAGGTATGGCTAAACGCCGTTAATTTTACCTTTGTGCGATAAACAATAAGCCATGTTGCATGGCATAAAATCGAAAGATGGAAATAGGAATTGACAGTTTTGCCGCCATGATGAGTGGCAATGAAGAGAATGCCATCAGTGATGCAGTTGCCATGGAACAATTGTTGAACAGGATTGCGTTTGCCGATCAGGTAGGCCTTGATTATTTTGGGATTGGAGAGCACCACAGGAAGGGATTTCTTGATTCCGCTCCCACGCTGATTCTTGCTGCTGCAGCGGCATTGACCAGGAACATCAGGCTTGGGACAGCTGTTACCGTGTTGAGTGCTGCCGATCCGGTGAGGGTATTTCAAAGCCATGCAACGCTGGATTTGATTTCTAAAGGACGGGCGGAAATGGTTGCCGGAAGGGGATCCTTTATCGATGCCTATCCCTTGTTTGGATTGGACCTCAATGACTACGATGCCCTGTTTATTGAGAAGCTCGATTTACTGTTGAAGATAAGGGACAATGAAACCATCACCTGGTCAGGGAAATTTCGCCCCGCACTGAGGAGTCAGTCAATTTACCCAAGGCCATTACAAGATCCGTTTCCCATTTGGCTGGGTGTCGGCGGAACGCCTGAATCTTTTGTGAGGGCAGGTACACTGGGTCTTCCATTGATGGTTGCGATTATTGGTGGAGAGACCCATCGTTTCAGGCCATTGGTGGATTTGTACCGGGAAGCAGGCAAGAGGGCTGGCCATCCTCCAGACCAACTTAAGGTGGGCTTGCACTCATTAGGCTATGTGGGAGAATCCACTGAAAAAGCTTTTGAAGAATTTTATCCTGGCTATGCCGCTGCCATGACCAAGATTGGTAAGGAGAGGGGCTGGCCGCCCACGACCAGGGCTCATTTTGAAGCACAGGCAGGTCCGCGTGGCGCCCTGTTGGTGGGCAGTGCTGAAGATGTGGCAGCAAAAATTCTTCGCCACGCTGAAGCCCTGGGCGGGATTTCAAGGGTAACTTTTCAATTGGATACCGCAGAACTTCCCCATCAAAAAATAAAGGATTGCATAGGGCTGATGGGCAAACAACTCAAGCCCTTGTTGCAGTAAATCGATGTTGCCTGGATTTTTTGTATATTTAAGTAACTCCATTCAAGATGAAAAAAGCATTTCTCTTTATTACAGTTTCGACTTTGTTGTTTGGTTGTCTTCAAAAGGAAAAAGATTTGACCGAGCAGGAAGTTTATGCCGTGCTTGATAAGTTTGATGAGGGATGGCAAAACAAGAAAGCAGCCTTGGTGGATTCTGTTTTATCAGAACACTATGTGTATTATACCCAGTCAGGGCAACCGTTTGATCGTAAAAACCTGATTGCGACCGCAGGGTCGGATGTCTATCAATTGCAAACCATGGAGCGTGAACATTTGACTTTACAGATTGATGGGAACACGGCCGTAGTGAATACTATCTGGAAAGGAAAAGGATTCTATCATGGGGAACAATTCAATGACAAGCAACGCTGCAGTGTGACGATTGTCAAGCACAAGGGGAAAGTCAGGATCCTTGCTGAGCATTGTACGCCCATAAAGTAAGGGTGCTGTTGTAAATTTATTACCTGATAATAATCCATCGAATAGTAAATTCTCCTATTTGCCTTTCAGGGTCTTGTTGATGGTGTCAACCAATCCATCACTGGCAGTATCATGGCCCAGTTGCCAGAACATGATGCCTCCTAGTTTCTTTTGCAATACATAGTTTGTTTTGGCTGCAATGGACTGTTTGTTGTCAAAGGTTGCAAAGGATTTGTCTTTGGCATTGTAGGCATAAGGCGCCTGTGCTGTTTCATCCCAAAACATCTTGTAGCCACTTTTCTCGGAAACACGTTCAGGGAATTGGTTGTAACCTATAAAATATTTAAAGGTCCCCTTTTGGTAAAGTCCATTGTTTTCTGGTGAAACGCCTTCCCAGGTGCGGGCATAAAATGCAGCACCCAGGATCATTTTTTTAGAAGGCACGCCCATCTTGAGCAAATTGCTCACGCAATTGTCGGTTGATTCCTTCTGTGATGAAGTGCTGTACAACGCAGTATGGTGGCCAGTTACAGTAGAGTAGCCTCCAACAAGATCATAGGTCATGAGGTTCACATAATCCACAAGTGGCATGACTGATGTCCAATCGACCGACTGTTCAATGAATTTCTGGAATCCACCAGCAGCAAATGTGATGGTACTTTTTTTGCCCAGTTCTTTGCGCAAAAGCCTGAGCAGTTCAGTAAAGTTTTGTTTGTCTTCAGGAACAAAGCGATGCCCTGGATACCCTTCAATTGTGGGATATTCCCAATCCAGGTCAATGCCATCAGACCCAAAATAGTCGGTCAGTGATTTCACAGAAGCCACAAAATCCTCTCTTCCTTTGGCCGTTCCAAAAACGTCAGAGCAAGGGGCGCATCCACCCCATCCACCCAAGGACAACAGTACTTTCAGGTCTTTGTTTTGTTTTTTCATGGCCACCATCTTTTGAATCAGGAGGGTATCTTTTTCACCCCTGATTTTCAGTTCATTGCCACTCAGCCGTCCAAAACAATAAATGATGTGCGTAAAGTTTTTGGCATCGAATGAGTCAATGGCATTCAGGCTACCTGAGTAGTAAGCAATGACTGCTTGTTTTTGTGCTGCTGATTCTTGATAATGGGTAAGACCCAAAACAAACAAAAGACAAAGCCCGATGATTCTGTTGTACATGATGGAAGAAGTTTGTGCGTGATTCAAATCTAAAGAATTTAACGATGCAGTGTTGAAAATAATCATGCCATTAAATATGTAAATTGCATTTCTATATTATGACTGAAATATTTGCACTTCATTCCCAAACAGAATGGCTGCTGATTCTCCTGGCGTCTTTTATCATTGGACTTACCAAGGCAGGGCTCAAGGGTGTTGACATGCTCAGTGTAACGCTGATGGCCATTGTGTTTGGGAGCAAGGCTTCAACAGGAATTGTTTTGCCTTTGCTGTGCATGGCAGACATTGCTGCTGTTGCTTATTACAATCGGCATGCGGAATGGAAGCATTTCAAAAAACTCACGCCATGGATGCTGGTTGGCATTGTATTGGGGGTTTATCTGGGTCAAGACATGGATGAAGCTATTTTCAGAAAAATCATGGCCATCATCATTTTGTTGACGATTGTGATTGCATTGGTGATGGAATACAGAAAATCGCAGGAGGTTCCCAGTCATCCAATGTTTGTTGTGTCAACGGGTCTGGCAGCGGGTTTCACCACCATGATCGGCAACCTGGCAGGGGCATTTTCCAACCTGTATTTTCTGGCCATGCGGGTAGACAAGAACAGTTTCATCGGAACTGCTGCCTGGATTTTTCTGATCATC
>JBIJAE010000265.1:0-2922 GCA_044345895.1 Chitinophagaceae bacterium | reverse complement strand
GGGTGTTGCCCTCAAAAACCTGCTCGATGATGAGGCATTGAGTGGTATATTCATTATCTCTGATGGCTTGATGGTAGATGGAAGTGCACTGGTACGTGGGTTTAGTTACAACAATGAGAAAAAGATTCCCATTACCGGAGGACTTGCCGGTGATGCTGCAAGGTTTCAAAAAACCTATACTGGTTTGAATGAGGTTGCATCACAGGGGAATATCATTGCGGTTGGTTTCTATGGAGACAATATTCACATCGGCCACGGGTCACTTGGTGGTTGGGATGAGTTCGGATACGAGCGCCAGATCACCCGTTCAGACAAGAATGTGTTGTTTGAAGTGGATGAGGAAAAGGCGCTCGATTTGTACAAGCGCTACCTCGGTACTTTTGCCGAGCAGCTTCCTGGTTCAGCATTGATGTTTCCGCTTTCCATGAAGGTTCCTGGTGCTGAAAAATACCTGATCCGTACCATTCTTGCAACTGACGACAATGCCAATTAAATGGTTTTTGCCGGTAATATGCCAGAAGGTAGTACTGTACGGCTCATGAGAGGTGACATCCAGAAATTGATCAGTGCTTCCGGAACAGCAGCAAAAGATTCAGTAGATAGTCTTTTTGATCACAAGCCTCAATTGACCTTGCTCTTGAGTTGTGTCGGAAGAAAGATCATCATGGATACAAAGGTTGAAGAAGAAGTACTGGCCGCACAAGAAGAATTGGGAGAGGGTTGCACCGTTGCAGGATTCTACACATACGGAGGCTTGTCGCCATTTGGTGTTGGAACGGCTTGTGAGTTGCACAACCAAACCATGACGGTAACTACCTTCTCTGAATCATAGTTGAGACATTACCCATTGTTTTTCGAAAAAAATAAGTGCATTATGGCAGAAGAAGAGGGTCCATCGGTTAATTCCGACAATGTTCAAATGAATGGGTTGCATCATACCAATCTTGCTCCAGTCAAGAGTTATGATTTATCTCAGGTATTGAGGGTAAGCCGTGGCAACAATGGTTTTGTGAGTTCTGTTGTGCAGATGTTCATTGTTAAAACACCCATTTATATTGACCGTATTGTAAAAGGATATGATGCTGGTGACTATAATGAAATGGGCGAAGCTGCCCATCAATTGAAACAGAGTATTTATGTTTTGGGCATCAACAGCCTTAGGGTTCCAGTGATGGCAATTGTGTTGGTTGGAAGAAACAATCAACCGGGAGATGATTTGCCGGAACATATTTCCAATTTGAAAAATACCGCCAACCAAGTAATCCAGGAATTGAAGCAGGATTTTGGAATGTAAGCCACATTATAGCAACCCAATTATTTTCTCATGAAGGTTACCCAATTGTTGTTCAAGAACCAGGAGTTGATCATCAATGGAAAAGATGAGATTGAGGATCCACTAAAAGCCCATCTCATAATTGGTTTCGGAGACAAAGCCTTTGTGGCCGACGGACAATTGAACCTGTTGTTGAAGAACAGGTATCCCTCCGCAGAAATTGTCCTTTGTTCAACAGCAGGGGAGATTGCCTGCAACTCCGTATATGATGCGTCAGCGGTTGTCACGGTTATATCTTTTGAAAAAACAACCATCAAAACCGCCTCTTTGAACCTTGATGGTTTCAAGGATAGTTTTGAGCTTGGAAAATCACTCATTCAGCAATTTGATCTCAAAGACCTGACCAGCATCCTCATCCTTTCAGATGGCCTTTTGGTTAATGGCAGTCAGCTGGTCACTGGTATGGAAGCGGGTAACCTTGGAAAGGTGCTCATCACGGGAGGTTTGGCCGGTGATGGTGTTCAATTTGACAATACTCTTGTTGGCCTCAACGGAATAGCCAAAATTGGTAATGTTTCAGCGATAGGATTTTATGGCAATCAAATTGATGTCCGTTCATCCTCCGTCAGCGGATGGGATGTTTTCGGTCCTGAGCGGATTGTAACCAGGGCTGATGGTACTGATGTATATGAAATTGACAACAGCAGTGCTGTAGATTTGTACAAAATATACCTCGGACCTTATATTGACGACAGGACCAATTCAACCCTTTTGTTTCCCCTGGCTGTAAAACTACCGGGTCGGTCACATTATATCGCCCGATCCATCTTATCCATCAGCCATGAGAGGAGTTGTATGATTTTCTCAGGAGATATTCCTGAGGGGGCTACTGTCCGATTCATGAAAGCCAATTTTGAAAAGCTCATTGATGCGGCAGACCGGGCAGCCAAAGAAATTAGTCGGGATGATTCATCCTATTCTCCAGAATTGGCCGTACTTATCAGTTGCGTTGGGCGCAGGATCATCCTTGGAAAACAGGTTGAAGAAGAAGTAGGGGTTGTTGCTGATTATTTCACAGACAAGACAGCCATAGTGGGTTTTTATTCTTATGGTGAAATTTCTCCCCAAATGAACATTGGTCCTTGCCAGCTCCACAACCAGACCATGACCATCACAACATTTAATGAATTTTAATCGTTGACCCTTGGCTTACCACAAATTGTTAGAAAGACAAATTCGGAAAAATCTGCCTACGGGAATGGTCGATGATGAAAACCTCAGCCGATTTATACAGGTTGTAAGTGATGCTTATTATGCTTTTGACAGAGACAAACAATTGTCTGAACATGCATTCCAGGTTAGCGAGAAAGATTACCTTGACATTTATGAACGCCTCAAGGCAGAGATCGATATCAGAAACCAATCCATCAAAAAGTTGAAGGAATCCATCTGGAGCATGGAGCCTGATGCCAGCACAGAGATCCTCCCAGGCGAGAATAATTTGTTGGATGTTATCGGTTATTTGAATGAGCAGATCAGAAAGCGCAAGGCTGCAGAAAAGGCATTGATTGTTGCAAGAGAAGTGGCGGAGAAAGCCAATCAGGCCAAGTCAGAATTTCTCTCTGTCATGAGCCATGAAATCAGAACAC
>JBIJAE010000264.1:0-2929 GCA_044345895.1 Chitinophagaceae bacterium | reverse complement strand
GATCGCTTTCTTATATGGTAAGTGAAACGATGAACTGGAATGAAGGATTGAACAAGAAATTCCATGAAGCCAAAGGATTTTATTTTGTCATGGTGGTTTCAATCCTTGTTGCTATTTGCATCAACTTTACAGGAATCTCTCCTGTGAGGGCACTGGTGATCACAGCAATCATTTATGGACTGACGGCACCCTTGTTGATTTTCGTCATCTTACTGGTGAGCAACAACAAAAAAATCATGGGCGATTACACCAATAAACCCTGGTCTAATATTTTTGGCATTGCCGCATTCCTGCTCATGGTTGCAGCAGGCATCATGCTTCTGTTTGTATAAGCATGTACAAATCTGCTTGGCCTGGAGCTCAATCTCCGCCCATCCAGAGGGCCCCTCCAACACTTGCCCTTGAAGCACCCGTCACCGTCTGGATCACAGTCTCCTCTTCCCTCCAACGCAACACACCCAAGAGGGCCATGATCAGGGCCTCCTTGTATTGCACAGTGGCATGATCGGGCACTTCAACTTCCATTGCAAATGGAGACAGGTGCTTCTCAAGACGGGAAACAAGATAGCCATTCAGGGCTCCCCCGCCTGTAACCAATAGCTTCTCCCGGGTAGGATCAACCATCCTCTTTTGACTGATGCGCTCCACTGCTGCGGCTACTTGTATTGCAACATGTTCAACACAGGTGGCAAGTGCATCAGCCGGAGCCAGTGCAAATGAATTGACAAGGGGAAGAATCTCTTCCGTTCCAAACTCGTTGGCCAAGGACTTTGGATAATCCTGACCGTAAAACTCCTTTGCGTTCAGCTGATCCAACAATGCTTCATTGATGCGTCCGGCGGCAGCCAGCTGGCCATTCTCATCAAATTCCTTTCCTACAGCATTGGCCAAACCATTGAGCACCCGATTGGCGGGGCAAACGTCAAATGCATCATAAAAAGCATCCCCGTTGAAAGAGATGTTGGCGATCCCCCCAATGTTTAAAAAATAACGGTGTGAAGAAAACAAAAGTTTTTCCCCCATTGGCACAATGGGTGCACCTTGTCCTCCGAGGGCCACATCCAGCGAGCGAAGGTCTGACACAACCGGAAGAGCCGTTCTGGCAGCAATTGCCGCGCCAGCGCCAATTTGAATGGAATGTGAACCAGGGACATGGAATACCGTATGCCCATGGGATGCGATGAGACCAACCTTGTATTCCAATTGGTTGGCCTGAATAAACCTGTTGATCTGGTCACCAATATAAGTTCCATAATCGGCATCCAATTTAACAAAATCCACTGCAGCCATTTTAGGAGCTTGGCTTAACTTGGACTGCCATTCTGCAGGATAAGCATAGCATTCAGCCTTTAACAAGCTGTACTGCCATTTTCCTCCCAATTCTTCTATTTCAACAAATGCAAGGTCCAATCCATCCAACGAACTACCACTCATGACCCCAATCACGCGATATAACATAGATTATGTTTAATTTTGTAAGATACCCCGAAATTAAAGTATTGTATGGTCAAAAACTTAAGTGAACACCATTCGCTTGTCAGCAACTGGATCAGCGAGTTAAGGGATACCTCAGTTCAGGGTGACAGGATGCGTTTCCGCAGGAATATTGAGCGCATTGGAGAAATCATCGCCTATGAAATCAGCAAGACCCTTCCCTGGGAAGAGCAAAACATTACCACCCCATTGGGTATTGCCAAATCAAAACTGCTGAAAACACAACCCGTGCTGGGCACCATCCTCAGGGCCGGCTTGCCCCTTCACCAGGGAATGCTGAATTATTTTGACAAGGCAGACAATGCTTTCATTGCAGCCTACAGAAAGCACCATGCAGATGGCAGTTTTGACATCAGCCTGGAATACTTGGCCTGCCCGGTAATCGACAACCGGGTGATGATCCTGTGTGACCCCATGCTTGCCACCGGAGCATCCCTTGTTAAAACGATTGACCTGCTGAAAAAAGAAGGAACACCTTCAGCGATACATGTTGCCGCGGTCATTGCCTGTACCGAAGGGATTGAATTCCTGAGAAGGCATGAACCTGAAGTAAAAATTTGGTGCGGATCGATAGACGAAGAATTGACTGCAAAGGGATATATTGTACCAGGCCTCGGTGACGCAGGAGATCTTGCATTCGGAGAAAAATCCCAGTCCTAACCAGCCCCCTACCAATGAACAAACACGCACTCCGTATCTTGTATTGCTTTGCCATCATCTTGATGGCATCATCACTGCGTGCACAAGACCCCCATTTTTCCCAATTTTTTGTTTCACCCCTGACGTTAAACCCTGCCTATACTGGAAAGTTCAATGGCACCTATCGGTTTTCTGGAAACTTCAAAAAACAATGGCCAACGGTCAACAATGCCTTCACCACCTCTACTGCAGCGATTGATTTCGGTATCCTGGACAAAAACCTGCCAGACAACGACACCTGGGGTGTAGGGCTCATGGCAGTGAACGACCAAAGTGGAAACAAGATCCTCAACAATTCATTCTATACCATCAGCACTGCCTACACCAAAACCCTTGATGAAGACGGAATGCACCAGCTGGCCATTGGTTTTCAGGGTACCTATGCCAGCAAAAGGCTGGATGTGCGAAGGGCTGATTTTGAAGATGAACTGACAGCGCTTGGCTTTACAGGCATGACCACCGAAGCATTTGCCAACAGTCCTTTTTCCATCAACTACCTTGACATCAATACAGGCTTCATGTACTCGCTGAGCACCAATGGCGACAACAGTTTTTATATTGGTGGTTCCGTGTACCATGTCAACAGGCCATCGGAGTCTTTCAATGGAGGAAATTATTTGCTCAATACAAGAACAACCTTGCATGGAGGCAGTTATTTTCCAATAGGGCAATACGGCTTTTTTCATGCCAGCATCATGCACCAGGTACAAGGAGCAGCAAAAGAAACCATTGCAGG
>JBIJAE010000030.1:0-10808 GCA_044345895.1 Chitinophagaceae bacterium | reverse complement strand
GTTTCCAAGATGATCCGTCAATTGGGTGATGATCAGGTCAAGTTCAAGCTTGCTGTTTCATTGCATGCCGCCAACGACAAGAAACGCAATGAAATCATGCCCATCAATGAAACCAATGACCTGAAATCACTCATTGATGCACTGAACTATTTCTACAAGCAGACCAAAAGCGAGATAACATTCGAGTACATCCTGTTTGATAATTTCAACGATTCACTTGAAGATGCGGCAGAGTTGATGAAGATTTACAGGCAGGTGCCTGCAGACCTTGTCAACATCATTGAATACAATCCGATTGAGTTTGCGAGGTTCAAGAAACCCAGTGAAGAAAAAACTGAAGCCTTCATGCAGTTTCTTGACAAAAACCGCGTCAATGCAAGACTCCGCAGGAGCAGAGGAAAGGACATTGATGCAGCCTGCGGACAACTCGCTAACAAATAATCATCCCAGCCTTCGGCTGGTAAATTCAACCCCCTCAACCCCTTCAACCTCTTCAACCTCTTCAACCTCTCTCAACTTCCCTTAACCTCCCTCAACTTTCTTCATCCTGTTGTAAAACAGCAAAACAAAAAACATGAAACGTACAGACAATTTCTCCAAGTTCGCAGCCAGAAAAAGCAATGCAGCCATCAAAGAAGAGTTCCGCCAGGAGAAAAAGAAATTCAAAAAAGAAAGGTCAGAAGCCATCGAAAAGAAAAAGCTGGAGTTGCGCAAAGCGGCGGCGGCAGACAAGGACGTTTCAAAAAATCGTTCTGAGTCCAGTGAGCTTCGTCCTACCATCACCGTGAGGAAGCAAGACAAGACAATGCCCCTCAACAAATATGTGGCCCATTGTGGCATTTGCTCCAGAAGAGATGCCGTTCCTTTGATCAAGGAAGGCAAGATGCGGGTGAATGATGTGGTGATCCTTGAGCCCGGCTTCAAGGTCAATCCCAATGATATTGTCACTTTCGGCGGAAAGAAGATTTTGCCAGAAAAAAACCTGGTCTATATTTTATTGAACAAGCCCAAGGATTACATCACTACGCTCGATGATCCTGAAGGACGCAAGACCGTACTCGACCTGCTCAGGGGAGTAACTGCAGAGAGGATATTTCCTGTCGGAAGGCTTGATCGCAACACAACAGGTGTGCTGTTGCTGACCAACGACGGAGACCTCACACAAAAACTATCCCATCCCTCCCATGAAGTAAGAAAAATATACGAAGTCAAACTCGATAAGCCATTGGGTAAACTTGATTTTGAAAGAATCCTCAATGGGCTTGATCTCGAGGATGGTTTTGTAAGGGCAGATTCCCTTGCGTATACAGATCCCAAAGACAAGTCCATCATTGGCATTGAGTTGCACAGTGGCCGAAACCGCATTGTAAGGCGCATGTTTGAATCGCTGGGGTATGATGTCAGGAACCTTGACCGGGTGATGTTTGGCAACCTGACCAAGAAGAATGTAGAACGCGGCAAATGGCGTTACCTGGTGGAAAAAGAAATCAGGTTGCTGAAGTTCATGAACAGTTCTTTCATCAAAAAGACACCTGAAGATCCTGAAGAGAAAACCCTTGTAAAGCGCGGTCAGGCTGCACCTGCAAAGCTTGGAAAAAAAGAGAACTGGGATCAGGATGCACCTGAAAAGACCGAGAAAAAAGAAAAGCGAGACCTAGCAAGACCTGCAAAGTATGAGACAAGAGAAAAGCGGGTCGAGATAAAGAAGCCAACTGCTGCAAGAAAACAGACTGAGGGAAGGCACAAGCCAACAGTTCAAAAAGGTGGTGTGAAAAGGGTCATGCGCTCCAGGACAAAAAAATAATGCTACAAGATGCAGACTGCACCTGAAATCATTTACAAAGATGCCGACCTGATGGCCATCAACAAGCCATCGGGTTGGTTGACCATTCCTGACCGGCATGATGCGGAACTGTATTCCGTGAAATCATGGTTCGAAGCCAAGGGAGAAAAAATATTCATCGTGCACCGCATCGACCGCGATACCAGCGGACTGCTCTTGCTGGCCAGAAATGCTGAAGCCCATAAATACTACAACACCCTGTTCGAACAACGCACGTTGAAGAAAACCTATTATGGTTTGGTTGTGGGAAGTGTTGCTGAAGACCAAGGGGTTTACGATCAGCCCATTGAACAACATCCAACCCTGTTGGGAAAGATGCGGGTTGGCAGAAAGGGAAAGCCTGCGATTACACACTTCACGGTTGAAGAAAGGTTCAGGGGATTCACTTGGGTGAAGTTCCAGATTGAAACAGGAAGAACCCACCAAATCCGTGTACACCTTCACAATGCTGGCCACTCGCTGGTTTGCGACCCACTATACGGAGCGCCTGATCCCATTTTGCTCTCTTCCTTCAAGAGAAAATTCAATATGTCTAAAAAAGAAGAAGAGGAGAGACCCTTGCTTTCACGGTTGGCCCTCCATGCTTACAGCGTTGATTTGGTTGACCGCCAAGGATTACCACATGCATTCGTTGCTCCATTGCCCCGCGACCTTGATGCTACCCTGAAGCAGATGAGAAAATGGGGGTAGGGGTTTAACGGTTTAGTGGTTTAATGGTGATGAGTCTCACAATTTCTTGTGCTTATGAAATTGCTCAGTTTCCCAATGCTTTTGCGATATCATCCACTTTCATTTCCGTTTGTTTTCCGGAAGCCAGTTCTTTGACCAAAGCCGTTCCAGCTTCCATTTCCTTTGATCCGATGATGATGACAAAGGGAATATTTTTCTTTTCTGCATATTTGAACTGCTTGTCGAATTTTGCTTGCTCGTGGTAGATCTCGCAGGAGACGCCTTTGCTGCGCAGGTTTTCTGCAACGCCAAGCACATGCTGTTGCTCATCCATCCCTGTATTGAAGAACAAGGCCGTGGTGCCTTTTTGAATGCTTTCCGGGAATGCCGTCAATTCTTCCATCACATCATAAATCCTGTCTACACCAAATGAGATGCCTACGCCCGCAATGCCCTTCACGCCAAACAATCCCGTGAGGTCGTCATACCTGCCGCCCCCGCCGATGCTGCCCATTTGTACACCCAATGCCTTCACTTCAAAAATTGTTCCGGTATAGTAATTGAGTCCGCGCGCGAGGGAAAGATCAACAAGCAATTGTGTACCCGCAGAGGCAATCCCTTTGATGGTGTTGAACGCATCAAGAATGGTCCGCAATTCATTGATTCCCTCTAGTCCCTGGGGAATGCTGCTGAACATGTCTTCCAATGCTTTCAGTTTTTCATCATTGCTGCCTGCAATCGAAATAAAGGACTCCACCGTGTCAACCTGTTCCATCGACAGTCCTTTGCCAATGAGTTCATCTTTCACTTTTTCCATGCCAATCTTGTCCAGCTTGTCAATGGCAATGGTGATGTCCATCATCATGTCTTCTCCGCCACAGACGGCAGCCAGTGCACCCAGGATTTTCCGGTTGTTGATGTGTATCTCAACAGGCACGTTCAGCTTGTTGAAAACATTGGTATAGATCAGGGAGAGTTCCACTTCATGGAGCAGGGCGCTGCTACCTGCTACATCTGCATCGCACTGCCAAAACTCCCTGTAGCGGCCACGTTGGGGCCTGTCTGCCCTCCAAACGGGCTGCATCTGGTAGCGTTTGAACGGAAAGGTCAACTGGCCCTGGTTCATGGCAACATATCTTGCAAATGGGATGGTAAGGTCGTAGCGGAGTGCCCTTTCTGTAATGCCTTTGTTGGTTTTGCCTTCCAGTACTGCATCGAAATCGCGTACGATAGCCTCCCTTTTGTCTGGATTGTTCAAGCCATTGTTGAGGATCTTGAAAATCAGCTTATCGCCTTCCTCGCCATATTTTCCCATCAGGGTTTCTGTATTCTCCATGGCAGGCGTTTCCAATGGCTCAAAGCCATAGGTTTCGAAAACGCTGCGGATGGTTTGGAGAATGAAATTCCTTTTTCTCAACACCGCTGCTGAAAAGTCGCGCGTGCCCTGGGGGATCGATGGTTTCATGGTGCGAAGTTAAGGCTGTTTTGGCGATTGGTATTGTTCGATCAATGCATCACAGGCATGATCGATAAGGTTGAAGACTTCATGAAAGGCCGCTACTGACCTGCCCCAGGGATCCGGTACATCAAGATCAGTTTTTGGAAAGGAATAATTGAGCAAGAGCTCCACCTTTTCTGCTTTGTATTTTTTCCCTCCGATGTATTTCATCTCCTGCCAAACATCTGCTGCCATGGGAATGATCAGGTCATACTGGTCAAAATCCTCCGCCCGAAAAGGCCTGGATCTTTGTCCGGAGATGTCAATGCCATTGAGTTTGGAAACCATCTGCGACATGTCGTGCGGGCGTTCACCATTGTGGTATCCATTGGTTCCGGCACTTTCTACGACCCAGTCCAAGCCCAGTTGCTTTACTTTTTGCTCAAGAACACCCTCTGCAATCGGGCTCCTGCAAATGTTGCCCAGGCAAACCATCAACACTTTCATTGGAAATTTTTTGCAAAGATATGTTGTGGAATTTTCCTGCACTTGCGTCATTGTATTGAGAAGGGTAATTTCATTAAATTGCATTCCATGGATACAAACTCATTTCGCGAAAGGGAAGAAAAAAGGCAGTCCAGCTTCAAGGTGATGTATGACTTTGCTGCAGGTATATTGTGGTTGGGTGCTGGCGTATTTTTTCTGGCCGGCAAGTACCTGGGCGGAAAACTGATTGTTGATTCCCTGCTCTCCACCATCTTTGGAATTGCCTGCGTATGCTACGGTGTTTTCAGGCTTTACAGGGGTTTTTATGCAACAAAACAACGATGAAATACCATTCAACCATATTTCTCAGGGTCCTTACCATCATGGCCTTTGTCCTTTTGGCTGCATCCTGCAATCCAAACAAGAAAAAGGCAAAAGTCATTGCAGGCGATGATACCATCAACAGTGGCACCATCCATATCAGTGTGGATGAATCCTTTGCCCCCATCATCGACTCACAGATCAAGGTATTCATGTCATTGAACCCCAAAGCCAGGATCATCGCCCATTACAAGCCGGAAGCGGATTGCCTGAAGGACATGCTCAATGACAGCACCAGGATGATCATCATCACCCGTGGACTCACAGAAGATGAGGCACCTTTTTACAAGGATACCCTCTCTTTCATTCCCATGCATGGCCGAATTGCCACCGATGCCATTGCCGTCATCACCAACAACAAAGCGAAAGATTCTCTTTTTTCTGTTGCTGACATCCGCGGCATGCTGAATGGTACCAGTGGGTACAAATATGAACTCGTGATGGATGGCCTGAAAGCGACCAGCACCGTGAGGTTCCTCATCGATTCTGTCTTGCGCGGACAGTCCATGAAAGGAAATGTGATGGCTGCCAGGAACTCTGAGGGGGTCATCAATTATGTGGCCTCCAACCCCAATGCCATTGGTTTTATCGGGGTAAGCTGGATAGGCAACCGGGAAGATCCTGCACAAATGACTTTCCAGAAAAAGGTAAGGCTGGCCGCCTTGCAATGCGCCAATTGTCCGGAAGAGGTCTATGTAAGGCCCTATCAGGCCAACATGGCCATGAGAAGATACCCCCTCAACAGGGGCTTGCATTATATCCTGAAGGAAAACTATGCCGGACTGGGCAAGGGTTTTGTGAATTTCCTGACCCATGAAAAGGGCCAGCTCATCTTCAGAAGGGGCTATTTGGTGCCAGACAGGATGGCCCTTCAAATAAGAAAAGCAAATGTTACGGAATAAACCAAGGATTCATTAATTTACAACCCTATTTAAAATTGAATATGATGCGTACAATGAAGTTGGGCTTTACAGCAATGCTGTTGATTACCGTTTCTGGCCTGTTTGCACAGACAGTACAGGAAGGCAAGCGATTGCTTTTCATGCACAGATACCAATCTGCAAAAACGACTCTTGAGAAAGTGGTTGCTGCTGCTCCTACGAGTGCAGAGGCCATTTATTGGCTGGCCCAGACCCATTTTGAGCTAAAAGACCTCAATGGAGCAAAAGAAGTTCTGAGGAAAGGAATGGAAGGTGGTAATGGCAGCAATGCATTGTTGCTGGTGGCCATGGGGCAGGCAGAATTGGCTGAGAAAAAGACAAACGATGCCCGTCAGCGCTTTGAAACCGCCATCTCCCTGACCAAGGGAAAGGATGTATCCATATTTACCGCCATCGGAAGGGCCAACCTGGAAGAGGGTGGAGATCCTGCCTATGGTATAGAAAAATTGAAACAGGGTACCACTGTGAAGGGATTCAAGGATGCCATGACCTATGTGTACATGGGTGACCTTTACAGAAAACTCATGAATGGCGGAGGTGCCGTTTCATCCTATGAGAATGCACTCATGATTGATCCCAAGCTTGCATTGGCCAAATACAAGATTGGTAAAATTTACCTGACCCAGGGTTTTGAGCAAAAGGATATTTTCCTGGGCAAGTTCAATGATGCCGTTGCTGATGACCCAACATTTGCCCCTGCCTTGTATGACATGTATGTATACTATTACTCAAGGGATGTGAACAAGGCTACAGAGATGTTCAACAGGTACAAGGAGCATGCTGAACCCGGTCCAGCACTGGATTATGAAGAAACTGGTCTTCAATATGCTGTTGGCGATTTTAAGAATGCCATTGCCAAAGCAGATAATCTTTTGTCATCTCAGGGAGATCGCGCAGATGCAAGGCTTTACCGCTTGAAAGGCTACAGCTTTGATAAGCTGGGAGATTCAGTGCAGGCCCTTGCACAAATGGAGATCTTTTTCTCAAAGGCAACCCCAGAGCAAATCAATCCAGACAATTACGTGATTGCAGCCTACAATGCAGCCAAACTAAAGGCTGATCCAGCCAAGGTGGATTACTATTTTTCCAAGGCCATTGATGCAGATACTACCATCACCAACAAAGTTGATTACACCCGCAAGGCAGCTGATTTCTTCAAGAAATCCGGCAATACCGCAAAATCTGCCGAATGGTTGACCAAGGTACTGACCATCAATCCCAAGCTGAGCAAAGTTGACCTCTATAATGCAGGCTTTGAGAATTTCAAGGCCGCCCAATACAGGAAGGCAGACAGTATTTTCACTGTTTACAAGACCAATTATCCTGCTGAAGTATATGGCCATTACTGGTCTTTCCGTTCATTGTCTGTCATTGATTCCACCATGGAGCAAGGACTTGCCATACCTGACTGTGAAAAATTCATTTCCATCGCAGAAGCAGAAAAGGCAAAGAACAAGAGTACCCTGATCACCGCTTACGGGTACATGGCCTCTTACAATGCCAATATCAAGAAGGATCTTGCCGGTGCAGCCGCTTTCCTTGACAAAATCATTGAAATCGATCCAAACAACCAGGATGCCATAAAAAACAGGGACATTATCCAAAAGGCATTGGCCGCTCCCAAGAAATAAGACTATAACGAATTGCGATTAAAAAGGGCTCAGGGACATTCCTGAGCCCTTTTTTTGTGCTCAATCTTAGGTCATAAAATACATTTATCTATCAGCATTTGTGTGATTCTTTTTCCATTTACATCCCGTTTTTGCCTATTTTTGCGCATTGAAATTTATACCCATGATAAGGACGTTTTTCCTGCAAGCGCAAGCCATTGGACAGAACCCCGAGATCAGCAGAGCAAGTGACTATTTCCCCATCGGAATCCAGTTCCTTTTTGCGGTAGGGTTGGTCACGGTAATGATCCTCGGCTCACAGCTCCTGGGCCCAAAACGCAAGACTTCAGACAAATTACAGGTATTTGAAAGTGGTATTGAGCAGTTCGGAAATGCCCGCCAGCCCATGGCCATCAAGTATTTCCTGGTTGCCATCCTCTTTGTACTGTTTGATGTAGAGGTGATTTTCTTCTATCCCTACGCCGTCAATTTCCGTGGGTTGGGATGGGATGGATTCATGGCCGTTGTGATGTTTGTCGGCTTCTTTCTGGCCGGTTTCATTTATATCATCAAAAAAGGTGCACTTCATTGGGAAGAATAAAATAAACTATTGTATATGTCGCGTCCGGTTCGGTTCAACATGATTCAAAAAGACACTTCAGACCTTGGCATCAACAATGTCCAGCTTCCTGAAGGGCATATGGGAGAGGGCTTTTTTGCCACTTCTCTTGACAAGGTTGTAGGTTTGGCCAGGAAGAATTCCATGTGGCCTTTGCCATTTGCAACCTCTTGTTGCGGTATCGAATTCATGGCCACCATGGGGTCGCACTATGACCTCTCCAGGTTCGGTTCTGAGCGTGTGGGTTTCTCCCCCCGCCAGTGCGACCTTTTGATGGTCATGGGAACCATTGCCAAGAAAATGGGCCCCGTTCTTCGCCAGGTTTACCTGCAGATGGCAGAACCCCGCTGGGTGATGGCCGTAGGAGCCTGTGCCTCCAGCGGAGGAATATTTGATACTTATTCTGTGCTCCAGGGCATCGATCAAGTTATTCCGGTAGATGTATATGTTCCTGGCTGTCCTCCAAGGCCGGAAGCCATCATTGACGGGGTGTTGAAGATTCAGGAACTGGTGCAAAACGAATCACTCAGAAGAAGAACTGGCGACCAATACAAGGCCTTGCTGGATGGATACGGCATTCAATAAGGCAGGATCAAAAACAAACAATTATGTCCCTCACGCACGAGACGATAAAAGAAACACTGGCCGCACAATTCGGCGACAAGATATTGGGTTGGGAAGAGTCCTACGGGATGCTCAGCTTCACCATCCAGCCTGACCATAACCTAAAGGCGCTCACTTTTTTGAACGATGATCCTGCGATGGGATTTCAGTTCCTTACTGATGTGACAGCGGTTCATTATCCTGACAGGAAAGGTGAAGAAATTGCAGTTGTTTATCACCTTCACAACCTGAAGGAAAATGTACGCCTGCGGATGAAACTCTATGTGCCCATTGAAAAGCCTGATGTTTACACTGCCACAGGATTGTTCAGCGGCGCTAATTGGATGGAGCGCGAAACCTATGATTTCTTTGGTGTCAACTTTGTAGGTCATCCAGACCTGAGAAGGGTATTGAATGTGGATGAGATGGATTATTTCCCGTTGAGGAAAGAGTTTCCTTTGGAAGACCAGACAAGGATTGACAAGGACGACGAAATGTTTGGCAGATAAATACAATCAAGATTATGCTCGAACAAGGCAATATACATTTACCGGAAGGATCCATCGAGAAGCAGACCACTACGCTGAACCTTGGTCCTACCCATCCTGCAACCCATGGTGTTTTTCAGAACATCCTGGAAATGGATGGAGAGCGCATCATCAAGGCTGAATCCACTGTAGGCTACATCCACAGGGCATTTGAGAAGCTTGCAGAGCGCCGGCCACTGAACCAGATCACCACCCTCACAGACAGGTTGAATTATTGCTCTGCCCCATTGAACAACATGGGATGGCACCTGACCTGCGAAAAGCTCTTGGGCGTTAAAACACCCAAGCGTGTTGATTACCTGCGCGTGATCATCATGGAACTTTCCAGGATATCAGACCACCTGATTTGCAATTCAATTGTGGGTGTGGATACCGGAGCTTATACCGGCTTCCTTTACGTGATGCAATACCGTGAGCTGGTCTATGAAATTTATGAAGAAGTTTGCGGATCACGCCTTACCACCAACATGGGACGTATTGGCGGATTTGAGCGCAACTTTTCTGATGTGGCCTTCCAGAAACTTGAGAAATTCCTGGCTGAGTTTCCTGGGGTTTGGAAAGAGTTTGAAAACCTTTTCAACCGCAACAGGATCTTCATCGAAAGAACAGTGGGAACAGGCGCCATCTCTGCCGAAAGGGCTTTGAATTATGGCTTCACCGGGCCCAACCTGCGTGCAGCGGGTGTGGATTATGATGTGCGCGTTCATTCACCCTATTCTTCCTACGAAGATTTTGATTTCATCATCCCAGTTGGAACCACCGGAGACAACAACGATCGTTTCCAGGTAAGGAACGAAGAGATCTGGCAATCACTCAGCATCATCCGCCAGGCCTACCAGAAAGTACAGGCATTCAAAGGAACAGAGGCTGATGTATACCATGCAGATGCACCCGAATACTACCTTCCTGCCAAAGCGGATGTATACACCAAAATGGAAGCCCTGATTTACCATTTCAAAATTGTGATGGGTGAAACAGAAATTCCTGCAGGTGAGGTTTACCAGAGTATCGAGGGTGGTAATGGAGAGTTGGGATTCTACCTCATCAGTGATGGTGGAAGAACGCCTTATCGCTTGCATTTCCGCAGGCCTTGTTTCATATATTATCAGGCATATTCAGAGATCGTGAAAGATACAATGCTCAGTGACGCCATCGTAACATTGAGCAGTCTTAACCTGATCGCTGGAGAAATGGACGCATAAAGCAAAACAAAAGCAATGGTAAAGTTTTCAGAAGATAAGTTGAAGGAGGTGCAGTCGATGATCGACCGCTATCCTGAGGGCAAACAGAAGAGTGCTTTGATACCTCTTTTGCATTTGGCTCAAGAAGAGTTTGGTGGATGGTTGAGTGCTGAAACCATGGACTATGTTGGTTCCCTGCTGGGCATAGAGCCAATTGAAGTATATGAGGTGGCCACTTTCTACAGCATGTACAACCTGAAACCTGTTGGCAAGCATGTTTTTGAGGTTTGTCATACAGGTCCTTGCATGCTCAAGGGTAGTGATGACATCATCGGATACATCAAAACCAAATTGGGCATCAAGGTGGGTGAAACCACAGAGGATGGGATGTTCACCCTCAAAACGGTGGAATGTCTTGGGGCCTGTGGATATGCGCCGATGATGCAGATGGGCATCGATTACAGGGAGCACCTGACCGAAGCCAAAGTG